>NZ_JBHWYR010000009.1:0-114659 GCF_042728695.1 Bacillus sp. NPDC060175 | reverse complement strand
TTATTATATATTACGCCTTATGACACTCTGGACAAACGCCATAAATTTCTAAGCGATGACTATTAATAACGAAGCCTGTCGTTTTCGCAGCTTCCTCTTCAAGCTGTTCCAAACCTCCATAAGGAAAATCAACAATCTTACCACATTTTTCGCAAATCACATGATAATGTTGACTTGTAACATAATCAAATCTACTTGAAGCATCCCCATAAGTTAATTCCTTTACAAGTCCAACTTCTTTAAACACACGTAAGTTATTATAGACAGTTGCAACACTCATATTTGGAAACTTACCTTCTAATGCTTTATAAATGTCATCCGCTGTTGGGTGCGTCATAGATTCCACAAGGTACTCTAAAATAGCATGACGCTGTGGAGTAATGCGTACACCCGTATTTTTCAGCATTTCTAGCGCTTCTTTTAATTCTTCTTTGACCACCGTCATGCACCCCGATTCTATACGGATTATTATTTTATAATTCTTATAAAGAGTGTACTCTTTTTCTTATAAATCGTCAATATTTCTACTATAAGTATGTGGTTTATTTTTGTATATAGCCTTATTCTTATGTACCTTCCCCCATTTCCTATACATTTACATAGAAAAAAGTGCGACATAATCGCACTTGGAATACTATCATCTGAGGAGGTATGCCCTACACTTTCACTTTATGTATCGCAAGAAAATATGTATAGACGCATGCCTTACATATGTATTTTTTCTCCACATTAATATAGATTATTTTATCCCGCTATTTGCGGGCAGTAAGACTCCCACTTCAAAATTAAGCAAATGCGAAGAAGTTAGGCGGGAGATCAATTGCCCGTAAAAGCCCAATTGGTACGGGCTAATAATCAGTGTGGATAGCCCTCCACTGATTAAAGTTTCACTTTATATAAGAAAGAACGTCTTCAATATGTCCTTTCACTTTCACTTTACGCCATTCTTTTACAAGTTCACCATCTTTATTGATAAGGAATGTAGAACGCTCGATTCCCATGTACTCTTTTCCAAAGTTCTTTTTCAACTTCCAAACATCGTACAATTCTGCTACTTTATGATCTTCATCTACTAAAAGTACAAATGGAAGTTCATGCTTCTCGATGAATTTCATATGTCTGTTCACCGAATCAGGGCTTACACCAAGGATGACCGTGTCCTTCTCTTGGAATAATCCATATGCATCACGAAAATCACATGCTTCAGTTGTACACCCTGGAGTCATATCTTTCGGGTAAAAATATAAAACTACATTTTTACCTCGGAAGTCAGCTAAGCGAATTTGTTCTCCGGTACTTCCCTCTATTGTGAATTCCGGTGCTATTTCTCCTACTGTGATCATTGTTATCACTCCTTTTCTTTTCTATTACTATAACAAATGCTACCTTATTTTTCATTGTCCATTACAGTCCTTACCACAAAGGCAAACGGTAATGTATATCCAATTAGCGCTTCTCCAATTGCAATCCATCTTCCGATTCCAATCGGAGCTATATCACCATATCCAACGGACAATAAAGTAACCGCGCTAAAATATAAACATATTTCAACGAGTTGAAAGGAGTGAGCACTTAACCTATCCCCATCTTCTTTCAAAACTGCAAAACCCATTTCCTCTAGCACAACATAACTTAATCCAAACGCAATCAGTACCGTTGTATAAATTAAAAACAACGTAGCTAAATTGTACAGCGAAAAGAAACGATTGGAATTTGAATATGAACTCCATAATAATTGGACACTTCTCAAAATAGCGATTGCTGCAATTAATAGAATAAATCCCCATAACATGTCCTCCACCTCATTTTATATGTATGAGGACTATAGCTGATTTATCCCTTAGAAACGAACAAGCTTCTATAATTAATTCCCTGCACCACGATATCGCTTAACCCCTTGATTCCAGAGGGTGATTGCAATAGTAAAACAGATAATACCAACAATTGGTGTTGCGAAAGCATAGCTATTCCACTCTGTTTTTCTTAAAAAGTATGCTGCTGGATATACCCCAACAAATGCAAACGGTAAAACGAACGTTAAAACAAAGCGAATAACACGGTTATAAATATCAACAGGATAGCGTCCATAATTCCCTATGTTATACATAAGCGGCATAATGGAACTTTTCGAATCCGACCAAAAGCCAAGACTTGCAAGCGTAACAAATATCCCGCCGTACACAAGTGCCCCTCCCCCTACCATAAGTAGGAATAAGAAGAAATCATACCAGTAAAAAGATAATTGCAGCTCCATTGCTGCATAACCCATCACAATAATCCCCGTAATAGCCCCAATTAAAGATTCAAGTTCCATTCTTTCTAATATAATTTGAAATAAACTATGAATCGGTCTCGTTAATATACGGTCCATTTCTCCTTTAATAATGTAACGATCATTAAAGTCCCATATATTAAAGAAAGCTGAAAAAATGGCAAAAGGTACTAAAAAGAAACCATAAATAAAGATTACTTCTTCTCGGCTCCACCCTTTTAGTGCTTGGGTATGCCCAAACACTACGAGAATGAAGATTAAATTAACAGCTTGTAGTGATAAATCTGAAAGTAATCCGACGATAAAATCGCCACGATACTCCAATTTTGTTTTTATATATTGACTTGCATATTGCAAAAATAATTTTATATATATCATCTCGTCATCCCCCTTGTACGATTAGACGTTTTCTCGCCGTTTTCCACATCAGTACAATTGGAATAATAAGTATAATTGCCCAAATCATTTGAAATACTAAAGCTTCATATAACTTACTTCCTTGTATACCTTCAGAGAAAATCATACTCGGAATATAACTAATTGCTTGAAACGGTAAAAACACCATTGCTTTTTGGGCCCATAACGGATAAAAACTAATCGGTAATAATAAACCAGAAAATAAATCGATAACAACACGTTTCGCATACATAATTCCACTATTATTAAATAAGAAGAATGTAAGCATTCCTGTCATTAAATTTATTTGTGTATTAATGATAAAACTAAATATTAAAGATAAGAAGAAATATAACCACGTTTGAAAATTCGTTGTAATTTGTAATGAAAATAATAACGTAACAATAACCATACCCGGAATTGAAAAGAAAGCAAAACGGAATATCCCTTCTCCAAGCCCTTGCATAACTTTCATACCTAAATAGTTATATGGACGAATTAGCTCTACCGCCACACGTCCTTCTTGAATTTCCATCGCAATTTCTCTATCTATATTATTGAAATAAAAAGCGCGTGCCATCCATGCGATCGCAATATACGTAGTCATTTGCGAAATAGATAAACTTTCAATATTCTCTTTCCCGCTATAAATTGCTTGCCATAAAAAATAATATGCACCAATGTTAATCGTATAAATTAAAATCCCGCTGTAATAATTTGTACGATAAGCAAGCATCATTAAAAAACGAATCCGAATCATTTCAATATACTTACCCATGCATAATACCTTCTTCATAAATGTTACGAATAATTTCCTCTGTAGACACTTCGTTAATTTTCAAATCTTTAATTTGAAAGGCTTGTACTACTTTAGAAATCAACATAGAAATGATAACTTCTTCATTCGGTATTTTTGCAACCCATGCGTTTTCTTCTTTCGCTTTTGACCAAACAACATGACTATCTGGCATAACCATTGATAACTCCTGGTATGAAACTGGGGCAACAAACTGAAAATGTATTTCCTTCTCTACTCCCCACTGCGTACGAAGATTATCTAAAGATCCGTCATACATAATATTTCCTTCATCAAGCATGATGACGCGTTCACATAAAGCTTCAATATCAGTAATATCATGTGTCGTTAATAATATTGTTGTTTTATAACGTTCATTCATCTCTTTTAAGAATTCTCGTATTTTCAATTTCACAAGAACATCTAGTCCAATTGTTGGTTCATCTAAAAATAATAACGGCGGATTATGAATTAACGCCGCTGCTAATTCACAACGCATTCTTTGACCAAGAGATAATTTCCGTACCGGTTTATCTAATAAAGGACCGATATCTAACGTTTCAATAACATGTTCCATATGTTCCTTATACTGAGCATCTGATACACCGTACACTTTCTTCAATAAACGAAATGATTCTTGTACAGCAATATCCCACCAAAGCTGCGAACGCTGCCCAAACACAACACCGATTGTTCTTACAAATTCTTCTCTCTGTTTGTGTGGATTCATTCCGTTCACTGTAATTTGTCCTGATGTCGGAGTCAAAATCCCTGTAAGCATTTTAATCGTCGTTGATTTACCAGCACCATTCTCACCAATATAACCAACCATTTCACCTTGCTTTATAGTAAAAGAAACATCATTTACTGCTGGCACTATTTTATAATTACGATTTAATAAATCGCGAAATGCACCCTTTAAGCCCGGACGACTTGAATAAGCTGTAAACTCTTTACGTAACCCTTGTACCTCAATTACCGATTTCATAATCGGACCCCCTTCCTAAATGTCACAACGAATAGTTTACCCAACTGCTCCTTCTATCACAAACAATACGTCTTTTCGAAAAACATGTTAGAATAATACATAGATTTTTGTAAGGAGATGAATTGTAGTGAATTTCACGAAATCAGAAGCATTACATAAAGAAGCGTTAGAACATATCGTTGGTGGTGTTAATAGTCCTTCTCGCTCTTTTAAAGCAGTTGGAGGCGGTTCCCCTGTTGCAATGGAACGCGGGAAAGGTGCTTATTTTTGGGATGTAGATGGAAATAAATATATCGACTATTTAGCAGCATATGGTCCTATTATTACTGGACATGCTCATCCGCACGTAACAGAAGCAATTAAAACAGCGGCTGAAAACGGCGTACTATACGGTACTCCAACAGCATTAGAAGTAAAATTCGCAAAAATGTTAAAAGAAGCAATGCCCGCTTTAGATAAAGTCCGCTTCGTAAACTCTGGTACAGAATCCGTTATGACAACCATTCGTGTTGCTCGTGCTTACACTGGCCGCACAAAAATTATGAAATTCGCTGGTTGTTACCACGGTCATTCCGATTTAGTACTTGTAGCAGCTGGCTCTGGTCCTTCTACCCTTGGAATTCCTGATTCAGCTGGCGTGCCACAAAGTATCGCCCAAGAAGTTATTACTGTTCCATTTAATAATGTAGAAACTTTAAAAGAAGCGTTAGATAAATGGGGACATGAAGTAGCAGCTATCCTTGTAGAGCCAATCGTTGGAAACTTCGGTATTGTTGAGCCAAAACCTGGCTTCCTTGAAAAAGTTAATGAACTTGTTCACGAAGCTGGTGCACTAGTAATTTATGATGAAGTTATTACTGCTTTCCGCTTTATGTATGGCGGCGCTCAAGACTTACTTGGCGTAACCCCAGATCTAACAGCACTTGGTAAAGTTATCGGCGGTGGACTTCCAATTGGTGCTTACGGTGGTAAGAAAGAAATTATGGAACAAGTTGCACCGCTCGGCCCTGCATACCAAGCTGGTACAATGGCCGGGAACCCTGCTTCTATGGCATCAGGTATTGCCTGCCTAGAAGTACTTCAACAAGAAGGCGTATACGAGAAATTAGATGCACTTGGCGCAATGCTTGAAAAAGGAATTTTAGAACAAGCTACAAAACATAACATTGATATTACAGTAAACCGTCTAAAGGGTGCATTAACTGTATACTTCACGACAAATACAATTGAAGATTACGATGCAGCCAAAAATACAGATGGTGAAATGTTCGGTAGATTCTTCAAGCTGATGCTTCAAGAAGGTATTAATTTAGCACCTTCTAAATATGAAGCATGGTTCTTAACGACAGAACATACAAAAGAAGATATTGAATATACAATTGAAGCTGTTGGCAGAGCATTTTCTACCCTAGCGAACAATAAATAATCTCTTCATTCAAAAGGAAAAAAGAAAGCCCATCTTTCTTTTTTCCTTTTTTCTATTTCATAAATCCCTCATTAATAGTATAATTATTCATAATTATCTGTTTTATATTCTTTTATATCCTTACTATCCCTGTATACAAGGCAGTTCACGCCTTAAATAGTAAGATTATTCAAAATTCATTTTCCAGAGGGGGGATTGACGGATGCTCAATAAAAAAAAGAAATGGACACCGTCTTTATTTCGGAATTATAAAAATGCAGAACATGATGCGTGTGGAATCGTTTCCGTTATGGAAAAACGAAGAATTCCTACAAAAGAAAACATCGACCTTTGTATACAATCACTAGTCAAAATGAATCACAGAGCTGGTTTCATTAATGGCGAAGGAGATGGTATCGGAATTCATATCGACATGCCAAAAGCACTTTGGAATGAAAAACTGAAAAGTAGCGGATATAATCCAACGATTGTGGATCATCCCCACTTTATCGTTGGACATTTTTTTCTAAACAAAAAAGAAAACATTGCTGAGTTAAAAGATTACATTCGTACGCAACTAAACAATGAAAACTTTACAATTGTTCTCGAAAATGATGATGTAATAAACTCAGATGCACTCGGTCCTCTTGGTAAACAAGAAGAACCTTTATTTTGGCAAATTGCCCTTATCGCCGAAAGTGAAGTTAAAAATATTGAACAAACATTATTTTCTGTAACAATACAAATCGAAGAAAATGAAGCAATTCATGTTGCCTCATTAAGTCATGAACATGTTGTATATAAAGTTCTCGGCGCTGGTGATACACTCGTTGCTTATTACAATGATTTACAACACCCACTTATCGCTTCAACTATGACACTAGGACATAATCGCTATTCTACTAATACGTTATCTAATTTTTTTCGTGTACAACCATTTAGTATTCTCGGGCATAATGGTGAAATTAACACGATTGCAAAATTACGCGATCAAGCTGACATGATTAATGTACCACTTACTGCCGGGGGCAGTGATTCCCAAGATTTAAACCGCACCTTAGAAACCCTTCTCGTTCAGTATAACTACAGTTTATTTGAAGCAATGGATATATTATTTCCACCAATTATTAATGAAATAAAACTTTACGAAACAAAATTACAAAACTTATACACTTATATACGTGAGGCTTGGGGGCATTTCGCACAAGGTCCAGCTGGTATCATTTCACGTTATAAAGATGAAGCTGTTTTCAGTGTCGATTCCCTTGGATTACGTCCAGTTTGGAAAGTAGAGACAGAGAGCTCCTATATTTTCTCTTCTGAACCTGGAGTTGTATCACCAACTGAATATGTAGCAGAGCCGAAACCACTCGCTCCTGGCGAAAAGGTTGGATTAAAATGGAATCAACAAGATGAGCTTGTTCTCTATGAATACGATAATTATCAAATTGAAGTATACAACCGTTTTAAGAAACGAATCGATTTTACCAACTATCATGTAAACTTATCTATCCCTGAAACGAAAGAAACTGAGGGATTATGTGATTCTGTTCAAGTTGAAACGAAGCAATACGTCGCTTTCGGCTGGGATCGAGAACATATTCAGCTCCTTGAACAGATGGCGACAAAAGGCGTCGAACCAATTCGTTCACTTGGGCATGACTCACCACTTGCCGCACTTGATACAGATAGACGAAATATTGCTGATTTCATTAAGGAAAGTGTAGCCGTTGTTACAAATCCAGCAATCGATCGTGATCGAGAAGTCGAACACTTCTCCACACGTACTGTACTCGGAGAGCGTCCGGGTTTATTAGATAACTCTAAACAACCATTTGTAATCGAGATGCTCTCACCAATTATTTTAGAAGGAAGTTTAGCTCAATCTATCGCGGCAGACTTACACACGATTACGTACGAACAACTTATACAGCTATTCATCACTCATAGCTCTGTCTCTACAATTCCTGTCACATTTAGTCCATCAGAAACTCTACAAAGCGCATTAAACCGAATTAGTTCCGAAGCCATAGCAGCCGTTAAAGACGGGGCTTCCCTACTAGTATTAGATGACGCTAAATCTCATCAAAATGAACTGTTATGGATTGATCCACATTTAGTTACTGCTAAAGTACATCAAGCATTAACTGAAAATAAATTACGCCGGAAATGCTCTCTCGTTATACGTTCTGGCGCCCTTCGCTCCTTACATGATATCGTCACGCTATACGGATTAGGGGCAGATGGTATTAATCCATATTTATTGTTCGCAACGGTAAATGATGGAACAAAAGCACCGATTACTAATTTGTATACCGCACTTAATAAAGGACTAGAGAAAGTAATTTCAACGATTGGAATTCATGAATTACGCGGTTACGGTCGCCTCTTCTCCTCTATTGGATTACATGAGGAAATCGAAAATATATTACAAATTACAAACTTCTTCGGTTCAAATGATTTAGCTTTTTCACTTGAATCACTTGCTGAAGATGCGAAAATTCGAGCTGATGATTATAACAATCCAAAAGTTAGAATGCGAAAATCATTTCATATATTCCCGCGGATTTGGAAAGCAATTGGTGATGTTGCAAAAGGAAACTCTTATGATGATTACCGCGATAAGTTAAGTGAATTAGAAGAAAATACTCCCATCGCAATTCGGCACCTTATTCAAACAAAACAAACAAAACATGTAATTCCGACCGAAGAAGTGTCCATCGGCATTCAAAATCATGATTTACCATTTATTATTAGTTCTATGTCATTCGGTTCTCAAAATGAAATTGCCTTTCGCGCATATGCAGAAGCTGCCAATCAGTTAAATATGATTAGTTTGAACGGTGAAGGCGGCGAAATTAAAGATATGATTGGTAAATACCCACATACACGCGGACAACAAGTTGCATCTGGCCGATTTGGAGTAAACGCTGAACTACTAAATTCATCAAATTTAATTGAAATAAAAATTGGTCAAGGAGCAAAGCCTGGTGAAGGTGGACATTTGCCTGGTTCAAAAGTGACTGCCAAAATTGCGGAAGCACGTAATGCTACAATTGGCTCAGATTTAATTTCACCTTCTAACAACCATGATATTTATTCAATTGAAGACTTGGCTCAAATGATTACAGAAATTAAAACGGCTAATCATCTTGCAAAAGTAGCTGTAAAAGTTCCTGTCGTTCCTAACATCGGAACAATTGCTGTCGGTATCGCAAAAGCTGGCGCTGACTTTATTAACATTAGTGGATTTGATGGCGGAACAGGTGCTGCACGTATTCACGCATTGCAACATGTAGGTCTTCCTGTAGAAATCGGTGTTAAAGCTGCTCACAATGCGTTACTAGAAGCAAATATGAGACATAAAGTAGAAATTTGGGCAGATGGCGGTATTCGAAGTGTCAATGACGCCTTAAAAATCATGCTCCTTGGAGCAAACCGGATCGGATTTGGCACATTATCAATGATTGCAATTGGCTGTACAACTTGCCGTGGTTGTCATCTCGATACGTGCCACGTCGGAATTGCAACACAAATTGAATCTGAGGCTCAAGCGAAAGAACATGGACTGCGCCGCTTCGTCCCGCGCGAATTAGAAAGCGCAGTTACAGGGCTATTAAGCCTATTCACTACTTTCGGTACAGAATTGAAACGTTTAACAGGGCAGCTCGGTTACACAAACTTACAAGATATTATCGGACGATCGGATTTATTAGAACAAACTCGAGGCAAGGACTTATTAGACTTACGTAATTTAATACAAACGATAGAAGATTCATCCGTGAAAATAACGGCATCTGTACAAGAAAAACAATTGGAAACAACAAATTCTCTCCAGTCAAAAGAATTAGTAAGCGTCGGCGTAGAGCAACGCGTAATGGGCGGTCTAGAATCCTGTTATCGTATTCGTAGCAAATTATATGAAAACACTCATCTTGAACCACTTACATTAAAGTATACAAACGGATCTGTTCCCGGAAACGGATTAGGCGCGTACAATAGCGAGAACTTATTTATACACGTAAATGGTGGCGCGCAAGATGGAATTGGAAAAACTTCATTTGGCGGTGGCATTTATATAACGAAAGCAAAAGGAAAAGATGGAACATATTATAACGGTTCTGTCGGAAAAGGATTTGGATACGGCGCTCAAAAAGGTGCATTATACGTGCAAGGTAACGCTGATGCTCGTGCTGGCATTCGCCTTTCTGGAGCAGATATGATAATTGGAGGCAGAATTACAAAACCACTCCGCGAAAAAGAACAAGGAAATATCGGAGTATATTCTAATATAAAAGGATTTGCTTTTGAATATATGACAAATGGTCGTGCTCTTGTTTTAGGAGATCCTGGTCCATGGATTTGTGCCGGCATGACTGGTGGTGTTGTTTATTTACGTCATGAGCCAAACTTAGGTTTAACAGAACACGCTTTAAAAAGAAGAATTGCTAAAGGTGCAAATGTAACATTGCAACCAATTAGTAAAAATGGTTTGCAAGATGTGAATGAATTATTATTAGACTACATTCGTGTATTAAATGAGCATGAACAATATGAAGAAGTCGCTTTGTTAACACCATTATTAGATGATATCCAGCTTCACTTCTATGAAATTATCCCGAAAAAAGAACAGGCGGATCCATCTATTTCCACTGAATGATATGTACAATATTTATGTTCACAAAAAAATTGACGAAGCGAGTAGCGCATAGTAATCTAGAATAACAATTTGAAACCTGCTGAAATTCAGCAGGTTTTTTTATTAAAGAATAGATGTTTAAAGAGAATTTGGAGAAATTATAAATTGATTGTAATTTATTTACTAAACTTTTTAACGTCACTAAAATATCACTTGCTAACATATTGTAATGAATGTATAGTATCATGTTGTACATTCATTATGACAAGAGAAAGGATATCAATAAGGGTATGAAACTTGGTGCTCGCATTTTAAAAACGGGTATTGCCATTACATTAGCTTTATTTGCTTGTATTTCACTTCAATTACCGAGTCCAGTATTTGCGGGAATCTCAGCTATCTTTGCTGTTCAACCGTCTGTATACCGCTCGTATTTAACTGCTCTTGAGCAAATTCAAGCAAACGTAATTGGTGCGGTATTCGCTATCGTATTTGCTACTGCTTTTGGACATAATCCTTTTATTATTGGATTAACGTGTATATTAGTAATTGCTCTTACTTTACAATTACGCTTAGAAAAAACAATATCAATCGCTTTAGTAACAGTTATCGCCATTATGGAGTATCAAGGCGAAGATTTCTTTAATTTTGCCTTACTTCGATTCGCGACGATTATGATTGGAATTATTGCGGCTTCACTTGTAAATTTAGTATTTATGCCGCCAAAATATGAAACAAAACTTTACCATCGCATCGTTGATAATACAGAGGAAATTGTTAAATGGATTCGTATGAACAGTAGGCAAGCTTCTGATTTTACAACGCTAAAAACCGATATTGATCGCATGAAAGAAAAAATGATTAAACTAAATCATTACTATTTGCTGTATAAAGAAGAAAGAAGCTATACGAAAAAAATACAATTCGCGAAAATTCGTAAGCTCGTTTTATTCAGACAAATGTTAGCGACAACAAGCCGCGCTTTAAGCACGTTAAAGTCATTGCATCGCACTGAAAATGAACTGCGCTACATGCCAGAAGAGTTTCAGGAATCTATTCAAAACGAACTTGATTCATTAACGCATTATCACGAACAAGTGTTATTAAAATTTATTGGTAAAGCAAAGAAACAACAATCTGTTGAAATGCTTGATGAAGTTGAAACAGGTAAACAAGAATTGATTGATATCTTTATGGATTATCAAAATAAGGACGATGAGGAAGCATATAAAATATGGTTACATCTCTTCCCTCTTATTTCTTCAATTATTAACTACAGTGAGGAAGTAGAGCATTTAGATTTACTTGTGGATAGCTTCTACACATACCATAAACCAGAGAGTGAACTCCAAATCGAAGATAAAAAAGAAGACGAATAAAAAACAGCTCCTTTTACGCTAAAGGAGCTGTTTCTGTTATATGCTGAAGTTGATATAGATTGTAATAAAATTCCCTCTTTTTCATTAACTCTTCATGAGAACCCTTTTCTTTTATTTCACCATCTTCAACATAAATAATTGTATCGACATGCGTAATCGTCGCTAATCGGTGTGCAATGATAATTGTTGTCCGATCTGCAGCTAACGTTTGCAGTGCCTCTTGAATATATCGTTCATTCTCTAAATCTAAAGCGGAAGTTGCTTCATCTAATATAAGTAAAGACGGATTCTTTAGAAAAACCCGTGCGATTGCTACACGCTGTCTTTGTCCACCAGATAATTTCACACCACGTTCCCCAACAACAGTATCATAGCCCTCTGGCAACTCTGTAATAAAATTATGAATTTGTGCAGCTTTGGCAGCTGAAATCACTTCCGCCTCTGTAGCTTTCGGATTGCCATATAAAATATTAGCCCCGATTGTATCGCTAAATAATAAATTATCTTGTAGCACAATTCCAATATTACTACGCAAATTTCTCATATCATACTTTCTTACATCTATCCCGTCTATATAAACTGCGCCTTCAGAAACATCATAGAAGCGCGGAATTAAACTAGCAAGAGATGACTTTCCTCCTCCACTTGCCCCTACAAGCGCAACCTTCTCTCCCTGGCGCATAGTTAATGACAGATTATGCAATATTTCTTTTTCATCCGCATTATAACAAAAAGAAACATTATCAAATACAATTTCACCATTTAACTTTTTTGTTTGCACCGCATTTGGCACATTAACAATATCGTATTTTTCATCCAACAATTCAAACACTCGATCCATCGAGGCGAAAGACTGTGTTAATGTTGTAGATGAATTAACAAGGCGACGAAGCGGACTATATAAACTATCCATATATCCAACAAAAGCAACCATAGTACCCAGTGTTAACGATCCTTGAATTACCTCATACGCTGCAAAACCAATAACAAGTAATGGCCCTAAATCCGTTAACGTATTCACTGCCGAAAACGTTCTGGCCGTCCAACTCGTATGAGTTAGTGCTTTCGTTAAAAATTCATTATTTCTCTTTTCAAACTGTCCTCTTTCATACTCTTCTAATGCAAAACTACGTGTCACTTGCATCCCTTGAATACGTTCATGTAAATACCCTTGCATAGTTGCTAACGCTTGTGAGCGCTCTTTCGTCAATTTTCGAAGGCGCCCGAAAAAATATTTCACTGCAACTACATAAATAGGTAAGATTAATAAAGCAACAAAGGTTAATTTTATATTCATAGAAAACATAATGATAATAGCAATAACAATTGTTGCAGTATCTAACCAAACATTCATAAGACCAGTAATTACAAAGTCCTTCGTTTGTTCTACATCATGGATTACACGTGAAATAAGCTCCCCTGTTTTTGTGTTCGAATAATAACGTAAGCTCAATTTTTGCAAGTGCCCAAAAATGTATTTTCGTAAATCGTATAGTATTGTATTGGCAATGCGCTGCGCGAAATATTGACGATAATATTCTATCGGCGGTCTTACTATTGCAAAAATAAAAAAGGCAATCCCAATTGCGGTTATTAATTGAGACGTTTTTTCTTGAAGCGATCCCGTGCCTTGAATAACATCATCAATAATATACTTTAATAACCATGGCATAATAAGCGGGATACCAAACTTCACAAGACCAATAATGATTGTAATAGCAATGAGCCATCGATATGGTTTAACAAATTGTAAATATCTTTTTATACCTTGCACATAATCCCCCCTCTAATAGGACAAACCTGCCGGGAAATCCCCTGCAGGTTTGTTTTAATTTCTGTACATTAAATATCTTTCATACCACATATCTACGAAATCCGGTGCGAATGGACCTTTTCTTTGATGAATCCACTGTGTTAAATGTGCTACATTTCGTTTTAAAATTGTATCAATAACAGGTGGATACTGCATGATTTGACTATGCTTCTCATACTCATCTTCATCTAAAAGTGTATATGTCATATCCGGATATACTTTAATATCTAAATCGTAATCAATATACTTTAATGCCT
The DNA here is from genome assembly GCF_042728695.1 of Bacillus sp. NPDC060175. Taxonomy (NCBI): domain Bacteria; kingdom Bacillati; phylum Bacillota; class Bacilli; order Caryophanales; family Bacillaceae; genus Bacillus; species Bacillus sp. NPDC060175. Next base: position 100,714 of record NZ_JBHWYR010000009.1, on the reverse strand, counting down.
CAGAGTCATATGCAAAAGGAGAACTTAAATTACAATAATAATATACTCCTTCTTCCCTCAGCATCCCAATCACATTAAACCAATAATTGGCATGAAAGTAACAAATCGCAGGTTCGCGAGTAATCCATGTTCGGCCATCTGATTCCGTAACTACTGTACGATCATTCGCTCCGATCACAAGACTCTGCGTCCCTTTTAAAATCGTTGTCTCTTCCCACATTCTATGAATGGAGCCATTATGTTTATAACTATGTATTTGTACCTTTTCTCCTTCTTTGGGAAATCCCATATATGCTCCCTTCTTTCAGCTGCAAATGCCATTCTTAAGTTGTCTTAACTACCCCTTGAACTGCATTCACTTTTTTTCTATTATAACTTTTTTGTCAAAATTTTAAAACTAAAGCGATAGGATACTTGTTTTCATAAGGAATATAATGAAGTTTGTATTATTGAATACCACATCACCAACCCTTTTAATAAAGGAAAATCCTCTATGAATTAGCAATACGTATTTTAGAAGATTAAACGAAGATATAACAAAAAGAAAAGTCCCCCTCATCTCTGTTTAAGAAAGGACTTTCCCCTAAAATCAACAACATATCTCACCCTTAATTTGAAATTATTTTTTCGGTTTCAAAAGATTGAATCACATTATTCGTTTGCTGTTCAAATTTTTCATGCAAAAGTTTTAATGCTATTTCTGTTCTGTATATTTCTTGACGGATAAAATGCAATTCTTTTTTATCACACGTATCCCTTCCACTCATTTCAATTTGCTGATACTTCTCTAAATGTGATTGTAACTTTAAAAGCTCATCCATCGTTTCCAACTGCTCTCCTACCAACTTATCAAAGTCGTTCATCACTTACCCCCTTTTGGATTCATTCGCCAGTTATAATTCCTATTACATATTTCTAATCGTGAACTTCTTTCTCCTTTGACTACATTTGTTGACTTATTAGAAGTTATGTCGTTCCCTTTATTTTCATTACAGTGACACGCACACAAAGAAAACACTTCTCTCGAACGGAGAAGTGTTTTTCTTTCATTACTGATTTGAGCTAGAAGATTGTGATTGTTTTGCAGCTGATTTTACATTTTGTTTTTGCACAGAATGCACATCTGTTTCAGTTGCAAACTCTGTACCATAACTAGCATTTGCACTTTGAGCACTAGAAGCTTGTGCTTTCTGTGCCTCTGATTGTGCGTTCGCTTGTTTTACTGCTTGTACATTCGTTTCAGTTGCAAACTCTGTACCATAACTAGCATTTGCACTTTGAGCACCAGAAGCTTGTGCTTTCTGTGCCTCTGATTGTGCGTTTGCTTGTTTTACTGCTTGTACATTCGTTTCAGTTGCAAACTCTGTACCATAGCTAGCATTTGTACTTTGAATGCTAGCACCAGAAGTTGCCTTATTATAACCTTGTTGTTTTTTACTCATCTTTCTCACCTCCACAATCAATAATGTAACCAATTCACTTAGAAGTTATCCTTAATTTTCTTTTAAAAATTCACGCATATATCTCTTATCACTCATTCAAACTACATATGATGGAGGTGGGAATATGTATACTGGACGTGATATGACTGAGCTAACTATGATTTCCAAAAATGAATGGAAAGAGGATGAATTAGCTTATTTTCATCATTCATTTCAGCAAATTATGCCTTATCTAAATGTAGAGGGACAAACGATTTATAAAGAAATTGTGAAAGAAATTGAGTCACGGGGCGGATTATAAACGCGTGGATTTTCAACCTCAAAATACAAATTTAGTTTCAATATAAAAAACGTGTTCCAAAGTTCTGGAACACGTTTTTATTATTTATCCCGCTATTCGCCGGGCAGTAAGACCCCCACCTCAAAATGCAGCGAAAGCAAAGAAGTTAGGTGGGGGACGGGCTGCCCGTAAAAGCCCGATTGGTGAAGGCTAATAATCAGTGGGGGATGAAGAAAAACCCCACTGATTAAAGTTTCACTTTATTGCATTGTAATTTTCTCAACACACTTTTCGTAAATTGTACGATGTGATTTCGAGAAAGGTAACTGTTCGAACGCTTCTTTCGACACAAACTTTAATGTATCCGTTTCGACAATATTACCTGTTACTTTTCCGTAAAATATAAATATATCCCAAGTACGATGTGTAAAAGTATGTTGTACATTCATCGCGTATTCATCAATTGAAACCGAGAGATCAAAGCTCTCCTTCATATAATCCGTAAGCTGTTGTTTCTGATTACGAATACCTTCACCTAGTTCAATATTCGGGAACTCCCACATATTAGCCAGTAATCCCGTACTTGGGCGTTTATTAATTACGTAACGACCATCTTCAGTTTGAAGTACTCCTGCAACGAGCGGTACCATTGTAGGTGCTTTCGCTTTACTTTTCACTGGTAGTTCTTTTTGAACACCTTCAGCATACCCTCTGCAATGTTCACGTACAGGACAAAGTAAACAAGAGGGATTTTTCGGTATACAAATTAATGCCCCTAATTCCATCAAACCTTGGTTAAAATAAGATGGATTTTCTGTCGAAATAATTTCACGCACAATCTCTTCAAAAACTTTTCTCGTCCTCGGTTTTGCAATATCATCCCACACTGATAAAATACGAGATAATACGCGCATAACATTTCCATCAACCGCTGGCTCTGGTATGCCATATGCAATGCTTAAAATGGCACCTTTTGTATATGGTCCCACTCCTTTTAATTTTTCAATTTTCTTTACATCGCTCGGTACTGTCCCGCCGTATACTTCTTTTACCTCTTTTACTGCAGCGTGTAAATTTCGTGCTCTAGAATAATAACCTAAGCCTTCCCATGCTTTTAATACTTCTTCATCATCGGCAGTTGCTAGCGCTTCAAGCGTAGGAAACTTCCCCATAAAATTTGCGTAATATGGTTTTACAGCCTCTACCCTTGTTTGCTGTAACATAATTTCTGAAACCCAAACACGGTATGGATCTTTATTTTTTCGCCACGGTAAATCACGTTGTTCTTTTTCAAACCAACCAATTAAATCATTTTGAAACTGTTCTATGTTAAACTCATTTAATATTTCAAGTGTCAAACTTGATCCCCCTCATTTTTTTGCATATACGTACTATTATAAAGATTTTAGGAAAAAATTTAAGTAAGATGACATAGAAAATAGAAGGCAAAGGACTTGAGGTATCGAATAAAAAGAGTTACATTAATAAAAAACGGAGGTGGATTTCTATGGACACAGCCACTCACCTTGTTATGGGCGTTACTCTAGGCAGTTTGGCAACATTAGATCCAGCTATAGCACAAAGTGATATTGGGCCACAAGCAGTGATGCTTGCAACAATTGCTGGTTCCAATATTCCTGACATCGATACAGTTTTAAAATTGCGTAATAACGCTAAATATATAAGAAATCATCGCGGGATTACTCATTCCATTCCTGCAGTGATTCTTTGGTCACTCCTTATAAGTGGCATCTCTTTCGCCTTCTTTTCAGACGCTCCCTATCTGCATCTACTACTTTGGTCATTTATTGCCGTCTTTCTTCATGTCTTTGTGGATATTTTCAATGCCTATGGTACACAGGCATTAAGGCCCTTCACAAAAAAATGGGTAGCGCTCGGCATAATTAATACGTTTGATACTGTCATTTTCTTTATCCATATACTCGCTATCGCCTGTATGCTTGTCGGAGCACATAAAGGCTATACTGCTTTAGCAGCGTATATATTAATGTTTGTTTACTACATCGGCCGCATTATGATGCATCGAAATATCAAAAGTGTAGTATACAAACGTTTCAAAAATGTAGAGAAAGTAATTATTTCTCCTTCTTACAAATTTTACCATTACCATTTAGCCGTCGTTACAACTGAACATTACTACGTCGCAAGATGGCACCGCGGTAACATCCTTGTATACGATAAATTTAATCGCGTACCGTTCCCGAATACTGCCATTATGCAAGCTGCTGTGCGAGATGAAAATATATCTGCTTTCTTATCTTTCTCACCTGTATATCGCTGGGATATTTTCGATTATGATAACTATTATGAAGTTCGATTTATTGATTTGCGGTATCGAAGTAAAGATTATTATCCATTCGTCGCAATCGTTCAGCTCGATCAAAATTTAAATATTATTAGTTCCTATACAGGATGGATTTTCAGCGAAGAAAAACTTCGAAAAAAACTAGAATTGCTTCCACATTAAAAAAAGCGACCTAAGTCGCTTTTTTTAATGTTTCAAATGATCTTCTTGATTGATTAAATGGCTATACTTCGGATTATTTGTACGCATTTCATGAAGGCGACTTCCATGATTATTAATCCATGTTCGTACCACTTGTTCAGTCATTTCCTCACCTTGGTAACGACCTGATTTAGCATAAGTTGTTCGGAAGTCTTCCCACAGTAATTCAACCCATGCACGAGCTTGTGCGTAAGAAAGGTTGTCATTCTTATCTAATAATTCTTTCGTTAATGTTTCATAAATATCATTCATGTTCTATTCTCCTTTTACCCATTTATTCCCTTAATTTCTAAAGGATAGTTTCTTCTATTTTGCACATTCTATAAGTGATACTTCTTAAAGAGGTATCGACTGATAATGAGGGGGCGTTCTTAATGGGTAGACAAGCCGAATTTTGGTCTGAGTCAAAAAACAACAGCAAAATCGAAGGTCAACCGAAAGCGAAATCACGCTTCGCTTCGAAAAGACCTAACGGCACAATTAACACGCACCCACAAGAACGTATGCGTGCTGCAAATCAGCAGGAAGAGTAGTACAGTAACAAACTAAATTAACTTCCTACACGAGGTGATAAAGATGAGCTACCGTGACCATTTAGATCGTCGTTCTGAATTATTTAACCATACGTGGACTCGTCCAAAACATGCGAAAGCGCAAGTTAATGGACAGACGCAACAAACCCAGTCTCTCATTATACTGGCAAACGAATGTAAAAAACGCCAATTTTAGAATCTCCTATCTCCTTTAACGCCTACCAAAGATGAAAACCAGAGAGATATTCACTCTCTGGTTTTTATTTTTCCTGCAGCAAGGAAATTGGTATTCCAATCTCTTCATTATCATTTTGCTTATATCCCCAAGCAAATACCCCATTGAAATACGTAATTTTAAATACCACACCAGGTTCTTCTACTAATTCATATGCCTCACCAATATGGAATTTATTTATATCTATCATATAAGCACGAGCCATAGCCATTTTTCTCATTAATACATCGAATTCATTTACAATTCCAAGTTGCTCAGCCTTTACTGCTTGCTCCTTCAAAACCCCAATTTCTTCCCTTAGCTCATGTGGTGTCATTTCACTGTAGCGTTTTGGCATACCCATCTTATTTCCTCATCCCTCTTCACGTTTCATTTGTAAAAATATATCGATCTCATCAATAGAGAATCCTTTTCGATATAACGCTTGCTTCACCTTATTTTCGAATGTCCAACCATCATACTTCTTATATTTCTCATAATATTTATTCCCATGATAGTGTAACGCTTCTTGTTGCTGTTCGTCATCTTTTTCGTCTTTCAATTCTTCCAGACAAATTTGAATTACCTCTCTAGAATACCCTTTACGAACAAGCATTTCGTCTAACTTTAGCTTCATTTGTAAAAAGGAATGTTTTTGATAAGATCTTTTCTTCTTTTCTATAAGAAATAAGGCATTCTCAATTTGCTTCTCCTTCGGATACTCTTGTAAACTATGCGTAATAATTAGATCCTGAATACCTTTATTTAACAACTCTCTTTTAATAACAGTTGGGCCTTTTCGACTCACATTACTTTGCGTTCGCACGTATGAAATCGCGTACTCTTTATCATTAATATATCGATCATGTAATAATTTCGAAACGACTTCAGAGATGATGGCCTGTCCCACTTCTTTTTTTCGTAAGAAATCTTCTATTTCTTGTTTTGTTCTCATTTGATAGGATAAATAGGAAATTGCTTGTAAATATGCTTTTTGTACCTCTTCATTGTACAAAATATTCCCTAACGCTACTTCATCAATTTCTAAGCCTTTTTGTAACCCATGTTTCATTAAGATTGATTGATTCACACTAAACCCGTACTCTTCACCTTGGCCTTTATCAATATAAATATTAAATCGTTCTTTCGATCGTTTTTGCACTTCTATTTTTGTAATGACAGCCATACTCTCACCTCTCTATTATTTTAACATAGTCAAGGAACGTTTTTGCTTTTCAAGAATATATATAATGAGGAGGAAATGATTGTGAAAATCGCAATTTCTGGTGGCACTGGCTTTATCGGCAAATGCCTTTCTAATTTTTTTATTCAAAAGGGATATACTGTTTACATTCTTACTCGAAAAAAAACTGCTAAAACTTCACATACTAACCTTCAATACGTACAGTGGACACCGGATTTACAGACCTTCCCCCTCTCCTCTATCGATGTAGTTATTAATCTATCTGGAGAGTCTATTAATAGTAGATGGACAAAGAAACAAAAAGAAACAATTTTAAACAGTAGGATTCAAACAACAAAAGGACTCATTAAACAATTACAAGCACTCGCAGCAAAACCACACACATTTATTAATGCAAGCGCTATCGGATACTATGGAACATCTGAAACAGAGTCTTTTACTGAGCAACAAGAAACTCCCGGAAATGACTTTTTAGCAGAAACAGTATTTTTATGGGAGCAAGAAGCATCTAAAGCACGTTCTCTTGGAATAAGAACAATCTACTCAAGATTTGGAGTCGTATTAGGTGCAGACGGAGGAGCTCTTCCAAAAATGCTACTTCCCTATCAATTATATATTGGGGGGACAATTGGATCTGGAAACCAATGGTTATCATGGATTCATATAGACGATGTCGTTCGCATGATTGATTTCATCATTCACAAAAAAGAAATTGACGGACCTTTTAATATTACAGCGCCAACGCCAATACGGATGAAAGAGTTCGGTGAAATTATTGCCACTATAACTAGGCGACCTCATTGGTTACCTGTTCCTTCATTTGTACTTCGCGCTTTACTCGGTGAGATGAGTATACTTGTATTAGAAGGGCAGCATGTATTACCGAATAAAGCGATTGAACATGGATATCGATACACATTTCCTACAGTTAACCATGCATTACAAAATATACTCTTGCATACAATGTAGTACTTCTAAAATAGTTTTACGGGTAGTTTATCTCCTTCAAAACTTCTCACTTTCTAAAATCCGGAGCATTACTACACGAACAACCTTTCAGTTACTTTGTCTTAACTTACACTAAATATTACAAAGTAACAGAAATGAGGTACCTATGAAAACATTGCTCAAACAAGCCATTGTATATCCTATTACCTCTCCAAAATTTCAAGGAGATGTATTGGTTACAGGAGAACGAATCACCGAGGTCAAACCTTATATTAAGCCTACTCAAGATATGACTGTTATAGACGCACGAGCTCTTCATCTTTTACCTGGATTTATTGATGTGCATACTCATCTTGGTCTCTATGACGAAGGCACTGGTTGGGCTGGTAATGATGCAAATGAAACATCTGAAGTTTCAACACCACATATCCGTTCTTTAGACGGGATCCATCCTTTTGATATTGCATTTCAAGACGCTGTACAAAATGGGGTTACGACTGTTCACGTTATGCCCGGAAGCCAAAATATTATCGGCGGTACTACTTGTGTAATAAAAACTGCTGGAACTTGTATTGATCATATGATTATTCAGGAACCTGCTGGTTTAAAAATTGCCTTTGGAGAAAACCCTAAAAAGGTCCATAGCAACGGCACAAAAGAATCAATAACACGTATGGGAATTATGGGGTTACTTCGTGAATCATTCTATGACGCACAACACTACGGGCATGAAGCTGATTTTCGAATGCTCCCTATTTTAAAAGCACTCCGCCGAGAAATACCGGTACGTATCCACGCTCACCGCGCAGATGATATCACTTCAGCTTTACGCTTTGCGACAGAATTCAATCTTGATTTACGTATTGAACATTGTACAGAAGGACACTTTATTGTTGAGGAACTTTCGAAACATAATTTAAAGATTTCAGTTGGTCCGACTCTTACACGACGTTCGAAAATCGAGCTTAAAAACAAAACATGGGATACTTATCATATATTATCGAAAAGTGGCATAGAAGTTTCTATTACAACAGATCACCCTTATACACCCATTCAATATTTAAATGTTTGTGCCGCTATCGCTGTTCGAGAAGGATTAGATGAAAAAACAGCCTTGGAAGGAATAACTATTTTTCCAGCTCGTAATTTACGTTTAGAGAATAGAATTGGAAGCATTGAAGTTGGAAAAGATGCTGATCTCGTGTTATGGACTCACCATCCTTTCCATTATTTAGCCAAGCCTGTACTCACCATGATTGACGGAAAAATAATTTACAAAAAAAATAAAAAAAACTAGTTTATTTTTTTGACTAGATAAAGTATTATACGATTATAAACTGAATGAAACCATAATCAATTTGTGTCGTGATTATCATTTTCAAATTGATGAATGGGGAAGGCAAATGGTGCGCCACCAGCGTTATAAACTGGTTCTAGTGGGTTCGATTCCCACCCCGAAATTTTTTAAAGATTGATATAAAAATTTCGAGGGTGGGTGTTTTTTCGTCATGCTACCCTCGTGTGAGGAGGAGTTAGTGTGTTGAAAAAACGCGACTTACACGACAGCCACGTTCTATACGAGTTAATGGTGGATCCAGCTGTCTTCCCTTTTGTGCGTCAAAAGGCTTATTCTTATGAAGAATATTTATTTTTAACGAAACAAACAATTGAAGCCGAAGAGCGTGGAGAATTAATCTCACGCACAATTTTAGATGAATGGGGTAACCCTATCGGTACAATTACTTTATTTGATGTGCAAGAAAAAGCCGGATTCCTCGGAACCTGGCTTGGCAAACCCTATCATGGTAAAGGATATAATAAATTAGCGAAAGATTCACTTTTTAGCGAACTTTTCTACGAATTAGATATTGAAACGATCTTTATGCGCATTCGTAAAATAAATATCCGGTCTATTAAGGCTGCCGAAAAACTACAATATGTAAATCTAGCAAACGAAACAAGAAAAGCCGTTTATGATGAAATTAACGCGCATGAAGAAGTATATAATTTATATGAAATTCCAAAAGATCAATATACACTTGCAACAATGCGAGATACAACATTCCAAGAAGCACACCAATTAAAAGAAGCATAATCTAAAAATTCAGAAATAATAATTAATCATTACTAGTTTGACATATATGTATATCACCCCATGTCTTTGGAAACGATAGATAGTGACTTTAGGACACGAGGTGATTTGTAATGGATAAAAAGAAACATGATAAAGCAAAAAACACATTATCTAGTACACAAGAAGTTCTCTATCAACGAGAATTTCGAAAAGCAGATCGTGCAGCGGGCTATCGCTCAAAAAGTATTTAAAGTGAAACTGAATAATTAGAAGGTTTCCCCCCTAATTATTCAGTTTCATTACATAAGATTTTCCAATAGATTGGCAAAAAAGGTTCCTTATAAATAAGGAATTTTTTTTGTGGACAACTTTATCCACAAAAATCGTAGACTTGTGCATAAATTCCAAAAGTTTTTTACGAATTCATCTATTTAAATGAATTCTAAACGTGAGAATTGTGGATAATTTTCTAAAAATTGTGGACTATGTGGATATAGTTGTTAATATTCCGACTTTACTGTCTAATAGAAGCGCAATCCTTTGTGGATAAAGTGAAACTTTAATCAGCGTGGTTTTTGTTCATCCCCCACCTAACTTCTTTGCTTTCGCTGAATTTTGAGGTAGGGGTCTTACTGCCCGCAAATAGCGGGATAAGTTAATAATTCACGTTTACTTTTTTTACAACAATAAAAAAACCCTCTTTAAATGCTTAAAAGAGGGGTTTCATATTAAGTAAAAGATTCGGCAAGAGCTGGTGATTTAATAGGTATATGATTCGGCTCTGCATGATTTTCTGCCAATATTGTATCCACAATATGACCAGCTGGCTCAGGACGATAAATACTTTTCATTGCTTCTTTCATTTGAAGAAGCTTCATATCATCTTGTAATAACGCCTCTGTTTTTGCAAAAACTTCACTATCATCACGAATTACAACTGCAGCCCCTTTTTTTTCAAAATACAACGCATTTTCATTCTCTTGTCCTGGGACAGGTTTATATAAAATGACAGGTACTTGTAATGCTGCTGCTTCGCTTAATGTAATACCACCTGGCTTCGTAATCATACAAGAAGTAACACGGAACAACTCATCAATGTTTTCAACATAACCAAATACTTTTAAAGCATCAGAACTTTGTTCCTGTAGTTCCATCAAATCCTGCTTTAAAGCTTCGTTTTTCCCACAAACGACAACTACTTGTAAGTTTGGTACTGACATAAATGACTGGCATAGCTCTTTTACACTCCCTAGCACACCATGAGCACCTGCTACAATTAGTAACATCTTTTTATCCTTACATAACTGATATTTATTATATATAATTGCTGGATTTATCTTTAGCTCAAAACTGCTGCGAATCGGAATCCCTGTTTCAACAATTTGCTCTGCAGGTACACCGATATCAACCATCACTTTTTTCACATGATCGGTTGCTACAAAATAACGATCTACTTCTCGATGGATCCATATTTTATGCACACAAAAATCCGTTAATACGTTATAAACAGGAATAGAAATACCTATTTGCTTTTTCAATTCTGGTACAGCGATGATTGGAAAGGTATTAATAACAATATCCGGTTTCTCCACCTGTAATAGCGTCTTCAAACGCTTTCTCCCAAAATTCGCATACCAAGATGCTATTTTTTTATCATAAATTTTCTCTACACCATAATAAAACAAACGATATAATTCTTTTCCTACCGTATAGCTTTTTAAATATAAATATTTTGTAATATCGGTTATAACTGGATGTGATTCTCCAAACAAGTCGCATACAATTACATCTTTGATTCCTTTTTGACGAAAGGTTTGTTCTAATGTTTTCGCTACTTGCACATGACCGTTACCGTAATGTGCAGTTAATATTAAAACCTTGGGGTTTTTTATCAAACAAATCCACTCCTAGCTTTTTGTTTCTCCATATTGCATATACGACAATAGGAAAAACATTTTCCTTAAACATTACATACTTGGATTCCAATATTCCCCTGTTAGCTATGTACCTGTCGTGGATATGCAAAGCATATAAGATTGACCCCTTAATCCTATCTGTGCTCATATCTTTACATTATACTTTCCTATAAGAGCTTTCGCAATAACTTACAAATGTTCTATATTTCATGATACTCACTCTTTTACTTCTTAATTCTTTTTACTATTTTGATTTCCCTTTACGATTATGTAAATTTTTCCGCCTATCCTTTACAAAAATATGGATATTATCTCTTCAGTATACTCTTTTCTAAATATATACTCTAGATTTTATTATAAAGAAACAAAAAGTCTAATCCAATATTTGGATTAGACTGCTTTTAAAATATGTTTTGCATGCTCAACATTTTCTTCTGTCGGTGGATTCACATCCGCAAGTGGATACTTATGTCCAAGTGCCTCCCATTTATAAACACCGAGTTTATGATATGGTAACACTTCCACTTTCTTAACATTAGATAGACTTTGAATAAAGTTTGATAATTTTTGCAGATCCTCTTCACCATCGGTAACACCGGGAACCAATACATGTCTTACCCAAATTGGTTTCTTTCTATCCGATAAATAACGAGCAAATTGTAAAATATGTTCATTTGGTTTCCCTGTTAATTTACGATGTTTCTTTGAATCAATATGCTTCAAATCCAATAAAACTAAATCTGTATAATCCATTAAAATATCTAGCTTATTTTGGAATTCTGGTTCTTCAGAATAACAACCGCCCGAAGAATCGATTGTTGTATGGATACCAGCTTCTTTGCACTTTTTAAACAACTCAATTAAGAAGTCTAGCTGTAATAGTGGCTCTCCACCACTAACTGTTATACCGCCTCCAGAAGCTTCAATAAATGGAAGGTAACATGTCACATCCTGCACTACTTCTTCAACTGTTATTTCTTTACCTTTACCGATTTCCCACGTATCAGCATTATGACAATATTGACAACGTAATAAACACCCTTGTGTAAATATGACATAACGAATCCCTGGGCCATCAACAGTACCACAAGACTCTACAGAATGTATTCTTCCTTTTACCATGTTACTTCCTCCTTTATTGAAACAGCCTCCCTCCGCTATATATTAAAAGCGGAGGAACACTTTTTTCACTTACATGCTTTCATGCATTGTACGGTTAATTACATCAATTTGTTGTTCACGAGTTAATTTAATAAAGTTAACAGCGTAACCAGATACACGAATTGTTAATTGTGGATATTTTTCAGGGTGCTCCATTGCATCCATTAATGTTTCACGGTTAAATACGTTAATATTTAAGTGGTGTCCTTGTTTTATTGCATATCCATCAAGCATAGATACTAAGTTGCGTACTTGTACATCATCTTCTTTACCAAGTGCTTTTGGAATAATAGAGAATGTATTTGAAATACCATCTTGTGCATCTTCATATGGTAATTTAGCTACAGATAATAATGACGCTAATGCACCTTTTGTATCACGGCCATGCATTGGGTTTGCCCCCGGTGCAAATGGTTCTCCAGTACGACGTCCATCTGGAGTGTTACCAGTTTTCTTACCGTATACAACGTTAGATGTGATTGTTAAGATTGACATTGTATGAACAGAATTACGGTATGTTTTATGTTTGCGAAGCTTGTTCATAAATGTTTTCACGAGATTTACTGCGATTTCATCTACACGATCATCATTGTTACCGTATTTAGGGAAATCTCCCTCAATTTCGAAATCAACTGCAATACCATTTTCATCACGAATTGGTTTTACTTGTGCGTATTTAATTGCACTTAAAGAGTCTGCTACTACAGATAATCCAGCGATACCTGTTGCCATTGTACGAAGAACATTTGTATCATGAAGTGCCATTTCAATACGTTCATAGCTATATTTATCGTGCATATAGTGAATTACATTTAATGTATTTAAGTATAGACCAGCTAACCATTCCATTGTCATATCGAATTTACGCATAACTTCTTCATAATCTAATACTTCAGAAGTAATTGGTGCGTATTCAGGACCAACTTGTGCTTTTGACTTTTCATCTTTACCACCGTTAACCGCATATAGTAATGCTTTCGCTAAGTTTGCACGTGCTCCGAAGAACTGCATTTGTTTACCAATTCTCATTGCTGATACACAACAAGCAATACCGTAGTCATCACCGTAGTCAGAACGCATAATGTCATCATTTTCATATTGAATTGCTGATGTTTTAATAGACATTTTTGCACAGTAGTTTTTAAAGTTCTCTGGTAATTGTTTAGACCAAAGAACTGTTAAGTTTGGTTCTGGAGCTGGTCCTAAATTATCTAATGTATGCAAGAAACGGAATGAGTTTTTTGTTACTAACGGACGACCGTCTAACGCCATACCACCGATAGATTCAGTTACCCAAGTTGGATCTCCAGAGAATAGTTCATTATAGTCAGGTGTTCTTGCGAATTTCACAAGACGTAATTTCATAATGAAGTGATCCACAATTTCTTGTGCTGCTTCTTCTGTTAAAGTACCATTTGCTAAATCTCTTTCAATGTAAACATCTAGGAATGTAGATGTACGTCCAAGACTCATTGCTGCCCCGTTTTGCTCTTTAATTGCTGCAAGATAAGCAAAGTATAACCATTGGAAGGCCTCTTGTGCATTTGTGGCTGGCTTAGAAATATCGAATCCATGAGAAGCAGCCATCTGTTTTAACTCTTGAAGTGCACGCATTTGCTCAGATAATTCTTCGCGTAAACGCATTGTATCTTCGCTCATTACACCGCCAGTTAAATTATAATCCGCTTTTTTCGCTTCAATTAAATGATCTATACCATATAGCGCTACGCGGCGATAGTCACCGATAATACGTCCACGTCCATACGCATCTGGAAGACCAGTAATAACACCTGATTTACGAGCCGCTTTCATTTCTGGTGTGTATGCATCAAATACACCTTGATTATGAGTTTTACGCCAGTCTCTGAAAATCTTGCTAAGTTCTTTATCCATTTCATATCCATACGCTTCACAAGCTTGCTCCGCCATACGAATACCACCATATGGTTGTAAAGAACGTTTAAATGGTTTATCAGTTTGGAAACCGACCACTTTTTCAATATCTTTATTTAAATATCCTGGTTCATGTGATGTAATAGAAGAAACAATTTTTGTATCCATATCAAGAACGCCACCGTTTTCACGTTCCTTTGTTGTTAAATCCATTACTTGATCCCAAAGTTTTTTCGTTTCTTCAGTTGCTTCCGCTAAGAAAGAGTCTTCTCCCTCGTAAACGTTTACATTATTTAAAATGAAATCGCGAACATCAATCTCTGCTTTCCATTTTTCACCTTTAAAGTTTTCCCACGCGTTTTTTACATTTTCTAATACTTGAGTCATCCTAATCTCCTCCATTTTTGATTAGTACAGGACTACGTTTTTTTATATAACAGCTTACACACTTAGAATACTACTTTTTTTCGGAAGTGAACGAAATAGTTGTGACATGTTTGTGAAATGTTGAGCAAACTACTATATTCGTAGTGTTAACCTCGTTTAAAAGTCTTTATAATTAACCCTTTCTTTAATTGTATTTTTTTGGTATTCTTATATACGAGTCCTATTTTGTAATATAAGAACGATACCCATTGTAGAGCTGTAATACTCTTATCTCCTAATCTGTTATAGTCTTATGACAGATTGAAAAGAAGTGTACCGATTAGGTACACTTCTTTTCATAATAAGATAGAAGCTCTATATAGCTCCTCTATTTCTATTTCCATCGTAAAATCCACCACGACTGTTTGTTAATGCAATTAATTGCTCTAATCCTTCTATATGATCACCAATAATTCGAAGGACAGCTGGAGGATGACCTATTTTTGCGAAATGTTCACTGGGACGAATACGGTTCACCCTATCAACATCAATACGACTTACACAAGCGATTTCAAAACCTGAAAGTACAGCTTTAACTTGTGCTACACAAGGTGACAATAATGATCTATACCCTATTTCCTTCAAACAAGTACGACTAAACGCATTAGGTACAGCAATAAGAGAGCCTACGCCTAAATCTTTTCTATCACAAGCTAAATTTAATGCATATTTAAATGCTGTTACAAGATGAAGTGGTACTCTCAAATCTAAATAATGATTTAAATCATTTAATGCGACATCTGTTCCATCTGCAATTGCTTTTGCAAAGGGATATAGCTCACTAGCTGGAATAACAAAATCGCCGTCTATAAATAACACAATTTCTCCTTTTGCAAAATAAGTTCCAAGCGAACGCCCCACATCGTTTCCAAGTGCTTCTTTATACACAATTGTTGTTGCTCCCTTGTCTTTTGCAATTGTTGCCGTTTTATCGGACGAACCATTTACAACAACAATGATTTCCAATGGTTCAATTTTGCGAAGCTCTTCTATAATCTTTCCAATCGTCATCTCTTCATTTTGCACAGGAATAATAACCGATAGTTGCTGTCCTTTATACAAATTAGATGTAATGCCCCACCCTTGATAAAAGTCTTCAAAATTTAGAGTATGGTAGACACTCTCTCTTTTCCTATTTCCATCATAATATCCTCCGCGCCCATCACTGTCTACTATCCGCTCTGCTACAGCTTCTATATGATCGCCTATCATTCGTTTTTCGGAATGAGCAAGATTCGTGCCGTATGCAGCATGCTCGAGTGGGCGAAATTTATTCGGAGTAATAACATCAATCGCACAATGACGGCTAATTCTCCATTTACTTTGTGCTAGGCGTAGATGAGCCACAATAGGATTAACAAAACATTCGTATCCAATATTTTGCACAACTTCCTTCGTCAGCGCATGAGGTACAGATAGTAAAGAATCAATTTTTAATTCTTCACGCTCTAACATTGCATTTAAGATTTGGCGCCATACTGTAATAGAATGTGGTCTTTGTTTCTTTAAAAATAATGCGGCCAAATTATTTAAAGCGATGTCCGCCTGATCATGTAAAATCGGATTAAGGAATAATTGTAATTTTGAAGTTTGAATAGCAAAATCACCATCTACAAACAGTAATACATCACCTATCGCATGTTTTGCACCAACTGCGCGTCCAACGTCGTTACCAAGTGACTCTTTATGCTCAATTACTGTACATCCTAAGCTCTCAGCAATTGCTTCTGTACCATCATTACAACCATTTGCTACTACAATAATCTCTACTGGATTTAATGGTTTTACCGATTGAACCACGTCTGAAATCGTATCCACTTCATTACATACAGGAATAATAACTGATAACGACTTAGCCATTGTTTTCTTCACGAAACCATTTAATAGTTTCTTTCAATCCTTGTTCCCACGTTACTTTCGCTTGAAACTGAACAAGTTCTCTTAATTTCGTTACATCCGGCTTTCGATTTGGAATTTCTTCAAATCCATGTGGATATACTTCCTCAAATGGAACGTGCACAATTTTGGAAACAGACTTCGTTATTTTTTTTATATCTTCCGCTACTTCCCTTATATTTTTTTCATTCTCAGAACCAATATTAATAATTTCACCATTTACCTTTTCATCCATTGCACGAATCGTTGCCTCGACCGCATCACTTACATACGTAAAGCAACGTGTCTGCTTTCCATCTCCATACACGAGAATATCGTCACCTTGCAAAGCCGCACGAATAAACCGTGGAATTACTCCTGCGTACGGACCATCTTTCGCTCTTGGACCATAAATATTAAAATAACGAACAATCGTTACAGGTAAGTCTTCTAATGCGTACCCTAAACATAATGTTTCCTCTAACGTTTTACAAATTGCATAACTCCAACGTATTTTGGAAGTTGCACCATATAAACGATCTCCTTCTTCAGAGAATGGTGGCTCTCCCTTTCCGTATACTTCCGAAGTAGATGCGAAAACTACTTTCTTCTTCCCTTTTAACGCTGCTTGCAAAATGTTTCTCGTTCCATCAAAGTTCGTTTCAATAAGCTCTACACTTTTTTCCATTGTAGTTTTGACTCCCAAAATTGCAGCTAAATGGAACACCACATCATGTTGATTCACTAATTCATGAATTGAACTTTTATCTAACACGCTTATTGGAATAACTGAAATCTCTTTCATTAACTCTTCATGATATTTATTTTTTCCTTTATAGAAGTTATCCACAATCGTGACCTCATAACCTCTTTTCACCAATTCTTCAGCTAGATGTGATCCAATAAATCCTGCTCCACCTGTAATTAAACATTTCTTACTCATACACTCACCTTCTTTATAATTCCACGTGTATCTATTAATCGCTCAATTCCTTTAAAGAGCTTCCAATCGATACTAGAGTGATCCGTTACAATTAAAATACAATCTGCTTGTTTAATTCTTTGTTCATCTAATGGAACGGATTGATATAGTGTATCTCCAATTTTCGCTGTAGAAATATACGGATCATGATATTCTATCTTGTATCCTTCTTTTATTAATAATTGAATAATTGGCAACGCCGGTGATTCTCTCAAATCATTTACATCTTTCTTATATGCAATCCCTACAATTAAAACCGTTGCGGGTGATTGCACCACACCTTTTACTTTTCCGATTATTTTCGCTGGCATTTCTTCATTAATTACATGTGCTGCCTCAATTAATTGACTAATTGCTCCAGCCTTTCTTATTCTCCATTGAAAATATAAAGGATCTACCGGAATACAGTGTCCTCCTATTCCTGGTCCTGGCCAATACGGAGTAAATCCAAACGGTTTTGTAGATGCAGCTTCAAGCGCCTCATAAAAATTAATATTCAAACTTTCACAAAGCATATTCAACTCATTTACTAATGAAATATTAACTAAGCGCTGAATATTTTCAAATAGCTTACACATCTCGGCCACTTTCGGAGAGCTAACTGGAACGACTACATCAAATATAGTGCTATACAAATCCTGTACTTTTTGTTTACACTGCTCTGTTTGTCCACTAATAACTTTTGGAATTGTTTCAACTGAATACTGGCTATTCGCTGGATCAATTCGCTCTGGAGAATAGCCAATATAATAATCTCCTCCTACCTTTTTACCGGTTTTAGAAATAATAGGAATAATAACTTTTTCAAGTGTTCCTGGATATGTGGAGCTTTCAAAAATGAAGGTTTGTCCTTTTTGAAGATTCTGTTGTATATAGTGAGAGGCTGAAACAAGGGCACTTAAATCTGGTTCTTTATATTCATTAATTGGTGTCGGCACAGTCACAATGACATAATCGCTATTCTTAAAATCGGTAACACCTTTATCTGGTGTATTCACTATTAATTTTCTTTTTTCTAATAAGTTTTGTAATACTTTAGAAGAAACATCAGGAATATAACTTTCTCCTTTTATAATTGATTCTATTTTCCTAGTATCTTTATCTAATCCAAGTACAGCATGTCCTCTTTCTGCAAAAAGGACCGCCAAAGGAAGGCCGACATACCCTAATCCAATAATAGTTACTTTACTACTGGCATCCATCTGTATTTTCTTCTTCCCTTCTCAATTGTAGTATTATATCTCTATCCCTTTCTCCGTCTGTAAAACTCCCGCGCCCATTCGTATGTTGTAATAAATAAGCAATAGCCTCAAGCTGATCTCCGAAAATACGATCGAATGCAGGAATTCGTCCATTTACAAATCCATGTTGCTCTGGGCGTACTCGATTTGTTTTTATAACATCTACAAATTCTACTGCTGTAATAGAGAATCCCTCCAAAATAGCTTTCATTTGAGCTAGTGGCGGAATAACAAGAGAATCATACCCTATTTTCTCTATTACCTTTTTATGCATAGCATGTGGTACAGCAGTTAAAGAGTTATTCCATAAATCTGGTCGTTTCGCTACCAAATTCACGAAATATTTCCCCATACTAATTGGATCTGCCGGGTGAAACATATCTAACAAACATTGCAAATCATTTAACGCCACATCATTTCCGTCTTCAATAGCATGCAAAAATGGAATTAACTTTTTTGCCGGAATAGCAAAATCACCATCAACAAATAAACAAATATCTGCCGTAGCATGCATGGCCCCTATCGCTCGCGCTACATTATGTCCAAGCGCCTTCCCAAATTCAACAACAATTACATTCTCTAGTTTTGCTTGTTTAATAGTCTCGATATCCGCTCCATTCGCAACAACAATAATTTCATCTACTCCTGCTTTTTTCACTTCTTGTATAACAGATCTTATAGTCATTTTTTCTTCTGACACTGGTATAATCGCACTGTATTTCGCTTTTTTCCGTTGTAATAAAACTGGTTTATACTTCCCTATAAACTCTCTATCCCTGTTTCCTTCCGAAAAACCGCCGCGTTTACCATATGTTTCAATTACGTATTGCAAAGCACGTAAATGATCACCTATAATACGACTAGTCGCTTTCGGATAAGGAGAACCAGGTGATGTACCAGTATGCACAGGACGAACCTTATTCGTGTGAATTACATCGACCGAAGCCATATCAACAATATCTACTCCCCTAGACATCGCCATCGCTTGAAATAATGCGGGATCTGCTAAATCCCACCATCCAAGTCTCTCGATAACTTCCCGGCTCATCGCATGTGGAATTGCGATTAAAGAACCAACAGCAAGCTCTTTTTTATTCAAATAACGATTCAACATGAATTTTCCAACTGTCGTATAATGTGGTCTCACCTTTAAATAAACAGACCATGTTAAATTATTCACAACAATTTGATGCCCCAGCTGAATTCCTTTCACGAAACATTGTAGCTCTTTACTCTCAATAACGATGTCACCATCTAAAAACAATATAATTTCACCTTTTGCTTCTCTAGCTCCAATTGCCCTTCCTACATCATTGCCAAGAGAATGTTTATAATAAATTACATGGCAACTATGCTGTAATGCGACTTCCTTCGTTCCATCTGTCGATCCATTATCTACTACAATAATTTCATACGGCTCGAGCTTCTCCACTTCTACTAAAACTTGTGATAAAGTACTTGCTTCATTATGCACTGGAATAACAACTGATACTCTCATACTTGTATCACTCTTACCCTTCCAAGCGAACATAAGAAATAATAGGAGTACGCACAAGTACATCTTCCGGTGGTCCATAAGAAGGAGCTGTACGAACACTTACTGCCCCATCCGTCACAGATAAAAGAATACCTGCAACAATTTCTACAGCTGTCACAACTTGCACTAATTCACCAACATGGTTACGCAATTCATCAGTAAATAACATATATAAGTCTCCTTTCTTACGCTTCTTTCATTGATATAATACTTGTAAATGGTAATAAAACTTCTGTTCCTATTCCTTCTTGCAGTGTTAAGAAATCGTCACCAACTGCTACAATAACACCTGTTAACTGTCCAACTGTCACAGTAATTTCTACGTTTTTACCTAAATATTGCTTTGCAATTTCTTTAAAAGGTGATGTATTGCATTCTTTTAAAATGCTACAAATAATAGATTGAAATTGACTTGATTCTATAAATTCTTCCGTAGCTTGCTTAGAATTTCTTTGAATAAATTTCGCAAAGTTTTGTGAAAATAAAAGTCGCTCCACAGCAGGCAGTAACTTGTCATCTAAAAAATAACCTAATTGTCTATTAAACAGTCGGGATAATTTATCCCAATATTTTCTGAACAAACACATACACTTCTCCTCCTATTATTTTTAAAGTATAAAATTTTACATCCATACATCTTAATTTATACAAAGCAGACTTTTTTTGTGATAGGTAAGGCATACATTTTTCAAAGAAACACTCTTTTCTAATCACATAAAAAAGATAGATGGTGTCCCATCTATCTTTATATATATTTTAATTTTTAATTGTCACAATGGCAGCTACGCCGTAATACACAAAATTCGTTTCGCATTGCGTGCATGATGCTTATGTATACTCATAAACCTCCCATTTTCCATTTATTTCATTATCGAACCGCACATATATTTCCTCAATACAAAAAAGACTATCCAAAAGGATAGTCTCTTACACTTCAATATTCCGCAACATCGTATAAATGTCGTTATTCACTTTACCAAATGATTTAATGTTATTTTGAATGTTAGATAATAAAACCACATATACACTACCATTTTTACTAAAACCATTTAAGCAATTCCAACCTGGCATTACACCGTGATTTGAATAGCTTCCTGGATCTACATACCAGCCAAATCCATAATCCTTTTTCACGGCTGTAAACATTTGATTATAACTCTCTTTTGAAATTAATTTTCCAGAAAAGAGTGCTTCATTAAATAAATATAAATCATGCGCGCTCGTATATATATCACCACAACCATATAGTTGTGACATGCTCGGAATATTAGGTGTTGTCATATTGTTATTCACTATTTTATAACCCGTTGATGGGAATCTTGTTTGTTCCAACGCTGTACCGAAACCAGAATGTTTCATACCCGCAGTCGCAAAAATATGTTGTTTTATATATTCTTCGAGCGACTGTCCACTTACCTTCTCAGCAATGTAAGCAAGTATAGAGTAGTTCGAATCGGAATACTTCCATTTCTCTCCTGGACTCCCGATACGCTTTTGATTTCCTATCCGCTTTATCAGTTCTTCATGAGAAATATCCTCTTTTCCCTGCTCATATTCTGGAATCCCTGATGTATGTGTTAATAAATGTTTTAGCTGAATGTTATTACCTTGAGGAAAGTCTGGAATATACTTTGCAACCGTATCCTCTACTTGCAACTTATTTTGATCTTTCAATTGCATAATAGCAGTCGCTACAAATGCCTTTGAAATAGAGCCAATATAAAAGGTTGTTTCTGAATTATTCGGTACTTGCTTCTCTTTGTTCGCCATACCGTACCCTTTATTCAAAAGAACTTTTCCGTTCTTCACAATAACAGCTGTCCCACTAAATCCTGCGTTTTGTAAATATTGATTCAATTGAGCGTTTTCATTAATTTCTTGAGGTGGTCCTTCAGCAGGTTTCTCTATAACTTGCGCCTGTTTTATCTGTTCTTCCTGTTCTTTTTGTTTTCTTTGTTTTTCAGCTTCTTGCCTTTTCATTTCTTCTTTCTTTTTTATCTCTTCTTGCTTCTTCATTTCTGCTGTCGCTTTTAAAGTTTCTTCTTTCTTATTATGCGCAACAATTTTTGTATACATGAAATATACAAGTAAGAATATTAAGACGAGAATGATTGTTCTTTTTATGTATACAATCGGCCGATGTGCTTTCCCATTCGCATTATTTTTTTCCTGATCCATGATTGCCTTTTTCCCCTTATTCACCAATAATTTACTTCCTCTACTAAAGATTTATTTTAGTAGATTATGGATACTCCATTCTATATCATCCCTACTTTATCACGCACTGCACATATTACCAACCTATATGTATAAAAAAGAAAAAGAAAATTTACAAAAGTAAGATTCCCGTTAAATTTTTAACAAAAAAAAGAGGATATCCTCTAAAAAAACTGATGTTATCAATCTTTTTGGATATCCTCTTATCTAATTATTTATACGTGTTTTTTCATATCATCGGCAACAGATTCAACATTTGTACCTACGATAACTTGTACACTTGTGTTACTTAATTTCATAACGCCTTTTGCACCTGCGCGTTTTAATGCTGGCTCATTTACTAAACCTGCATCTTTCACTTGTAAGCGCAGACGAGTTGCACAGTTATCGATAACTGTTAAGTTGTCTTTTCCACCTAAAGCAGCTACATAAGTTTCACCAATTGAACCTGCAACTGGTGCATCACCATCTTCAGCTAACTCATCGTCATCTTCACGACCAGGAGTTTTTAAGTCGAACTTCTTAATTAAGAAATAGAATACTACGAAGTAAATTGCTGCGTAAATTAAACCGATTCCTGCTAGTAAGACTGGTTTTGTTGCAATACCGAAGTTTAAGAAGTAATCAATTGCACCGGCACTAAATGTGAAGCCATCGTGAATGCCAAGTGATGTTGTTACAAATAAAGAAATACCTGTTAACACGGCATGAATACCATATAATACTGGTGATAAGAACATGAATGAGAATTCAATCGGTTCTGTAATACCAGTTAAGAATGAAGTTAATGCTAGACCACCTAACATACCTGTAACCATTTTACGTTTTTCTGGTTTAGCAGCCGCAATCATTGCGAAACATGCTGCTGGTAAACCGAACATCATAACTGGGAAGAAACCAGTCATAAACATACCTGCTGTTTTATCCCCTGCAAGGAAGCGAGCGATATCACCATTTACAACATTGCCTGCTGTATTTGTAAAGTCACCAAATACGAACCAGAAGTATGTGTTCATTACATGGTGTAAACCAATTGGGATTAATAAACGGTTTAATAAACCAAATAGACCTGAACCAACTGCACCTAAATTAACAATTCCATGAGCCAGTGCATCAATAGCATTTTGAATTGCTGGCCAAATTTGTGCGAATAGAATTCCTAATATTAGCATCACAACCGATGTAACAATCGGAACGAAACGTTTTCCAGCAAAGAAACCTAACCATTCTGGAAGTTTAATTTTATGGAATTTATTATAAAGGAGCCCTGCTATAACACCGACAATAATACCACCTAAAACTTTCATATCCACTTTAGTCGATAATTCGGCTGCCTTAGATACTTGTGTCATTGTATCTGCAAGCTTAGAAGGATCTACATTCGCGCTATTGCCTATTAAATCTTGGACTTTACCTAATTTATCTTGTAATTCTGCAGTAGAATATCCCTTACTAAGTGCATCAATACTGTTTTTCATAACCAGATAACCAATTGCACCTGCAAGACCTGCTGCACCACTACCATCAACTGAAAGACCTATTGCAATACCTATTGCAAAAATAAGTGCTAAATTATCAAAAACCGCTGCGCCGGCCTGTGCCATAACAGGAATATCAAATACATCTGGTTGCCCTAAACGAAGCAATAATCCTGCTGCTGGTAGTACGGCGATTGGAAGCATTAACGCTTTACCAATACGTTGTAAAAACTGCAACATTTTAATTCCCCCTATCAAATTTATGAAATCGTTATCATTATAAGTACGCTTTAGAAAACGCTTTCTATTACATAACCATAATAACATATAGTTGTATAGATGTGTAGTTTTTATTTTCGAACTTTTTATGGATAAGTTTTCTATTTCCAAACTGTTATATAAAAGGGAAATTCTCCTTATTGAATACAAAATATGCAGGCAAAAAAACTAATTATAGCACAGATAACTTTCGTTTTATCATTCCACTTTTTCATGTTATTATTTATTTCCGAGCATATCGGGAAAAGTAAACTTAGTTAATTCGAAATAGGAGCGTTGGTACTATGCAGTGCATTGAAACAAACAACTTACAGCAGTTGTTAGAACAAGTAAAACCATATACGAAAAAAGGAAAACTTGCTACTTATATCCCCGAACTAGGAAATGCAAATCCAGATGATCTAGGGATTGCTATTTTCCATAAAGAAACAGAATATATCCATGCTGGTAACTCACAAACACTATTTACTCTTCAAAGTATTTCTAAAGTAATTACACTTGCACTTGCCCTTTTAGACCGTGGTGAAGAATATGTATTTTCTAAAGTTGGAATGGAACCAACTGGTGACCCATTTAATTCTATTATTAAGCTTGAAACAACAAGTTCTTCCAAACCTCTTAATCCAATGATTAATGCGGGTGCATTAGCTATTACAAGTATGCTAGCTGGTAATGATAACGAGGAGAAGATGGAACGCATTCTTCAATTTGTGCGTGATATAACAGACAATCCTACTATTAGTTATTCTTCTAAAGTTGCCACTTCTGAATTAGAAACAGCTTACTTAAACCGTTCACTTTGTTACTATATGAAACAAAATGGCATCATCGATAACGATATTGAAGAACTTATGGATTTATATACGCGTCAATGTGCAATTGAGGTTAACTGTATCGACCTAGCACGTATTGGTTTAATCTTTGCAATGGATGGATATGATCCTTATAAAAAGAAACAGATCATCCCTAAACATATTACGAAAATTTGTAAAACATTTATGGTTACTTGCGGGATGTATAATGAATCTGGTGAATTTGCAATTCGTGTTGGAATCCCTGCAAAAAGTGGTGTAGCGGGCGGCATTTTCGGCTGCGTAAAAGGCGAAATGGGAATCGGTATTTTCGGACCAGCTTTAGATGCAAACGGAAATAGTATCGCTGGTTTTAAAATTCTTGAATTACTTTCTGCCCAAGAAGGTTGGAGCATGTTTTAATTTAGAAGTTATCCTGCTATATTGGCAGGATTTTTTATTTCACAAAAATCCGTTCTACTAGGCATCAACACAATTCAAAAAACAGTAATAAAAGTTCTCTTTATTATGCATATTTGCTCCCCCCTCCTGAATAATATAGTACAACCTAGCGCTGTATGTGGAGGTGTAAAAGATGAAACTCATATTTCAAATGGAGAAACAACCTGTTCTCGAAAAAACAATTCTTCTTTTCATATTGAGTATTGTAGAAAGTTTGAAACTAAAAGTTGTTTCACTCGATGAAGCTCACCGATACATATTCAATTTAGAAGTGCTTGAACTATTAATGGATCGGAACATCGATGATCAAGTACTAGAACTTATTCATTTCGGAATGGGACTTGAAGACATTTACCATGTACTTCCCGAAGAACTTGAGCATAGTATCGAAGAACTGAAATGGCTTTGTATTCAAGTTTTAAGTGAGTACAGTATGCATGATGATGAATGTGCACAACTAATTGAAGATATACGCTAAAAAGCACCTATGCAGGTGCTTTTACTTTTTTAAACCTTTTTACACACAAAGATTTGTATAATACTTACAATCTTTCATTACCGTGAAAAGATTTCACGTCGATATATGCAATTTCTTAGTGTATTTCCAAGGAAATACTCGAATACTGTTTTCCCTATCATTCTTACAACAATTGATCAATTCCAATAAGAATTAATAACACACCTGCAATTATAGTTGCCCATTTCCCTAAGTATTCAGCTAAAAATCTTTTACCAACATACGTAAAACCACTAATACAAATAAAACTAAAAACTCCAGAAATACATGCCGTAAGCCAAAGATTTAAATTTGTTACTCCAGCATCAAATCCACCTGCAATATTGTTTATGGACAATGCAACTCCTAAAACAATTGCTTCAGAAAAACTAATTGTTTTAGAACCATCAAAATCTGCTTTTTCTGGATCACGTAAAACCCCCATAAGTACACTACTATCTTTAGATTCTACGGTATCTTTTTGACTCAAGAAAGGCTGACATAAAATAAACACCCCGATTATTCCTAAAACGATTGCGCCAATAATGTTTGCTGTGAACTCTGAAATAAATAATGCGATCCAATTCCCAAAAAATCCAGCTAGTAAAGTAAATAAAAATCCAAAAAATGCGAT
Source organism: Bacillus sp. NPDC060175 (assembly GCF_042728695.1). NCBI lineage: Bacteria > Bacillati > Bacillota > Bacilli > Caryophanales > Bacillaceae > Bacillus > Bacillus sp. NPDC060175. The sequence continues at coordinate 74,104 of NZ_JBHWYR010000009.1, read as the reverse complement.
GATAAAATTGTTAAGCCACGAAATTCGAATTTTACGAATGCCATATGCAATCCCAACACCTGCATTATCTAAATTAGACGCAATCCCGATTAAAAAAATTGAAAATAAACCTGCCGTACTCATCGTACAGTCACCCCTTTTCTCACTTTTCATTGCATATTATGAAAATGTTGAGCAACTGTGCCTGTCTGTTTCATATACTTGTAATAAATGCTCAACATTTTTTCAACGATAGACAATAGAAAAGGAGTGCCTACATTATGCCCAATGAAAATCCAAATGAGCGGCTCGGTAAATTAATAAAGAAACTGTTAAAGGAGCGCGCTCTATCTATGCGCCAACTAGGAACACTTACAAATATTGATCCTGCAACAATTTCAAGAATAATTAATGGCAAACAACAACCGAAGCAAAACCATTTACAAAAATTCGCAAACTGTCTACAAGTTCCACCGCAATTATTACTTGATGAAATGTACCCTGACTCTCCACACATAAATAAGGAAAAAGCAGATATGTACACATCTCTCGATACAATTCAGCAAACATTACAATCCTCTAACCTATTCGACTTCGAATACACAACAACTCGTGTGAAACAAGAACTTGAAAATTACGAGCGCTATGCTCAAACTACTGAAGGCGAAAAACGTATTCACGAGAGTTTCAAAAGTAAAATAGAACAAATTGATAGTGCTGGTCCTTTCATTGAGCAATTAACAAATATGTACCAACAATTTTGTACAGAAACCATTTCAACCGAAGAGCGTGCAATTATTGGGGGTGCCTTACTATATTTCATTTTATCAACAGACATTATCCCCGATTATCTTTTTCCAATCGGCTATTTAGATGATGCGATTGCCGTTGAATTAGCTAAAGAGAAATTAATTGAAATAAAACGAAAAACATAGAAAAATAAAGAACTATTTCAGTTGTTTATGTTCAACTCTGAAATAGTTCACTAAAAAAGCGTACAAGTACATACCTGCATGATTTCAACATACTAATCTATTTTTTTGTATGACACCATTCATATATGAACGCTGTTATTACTTTTGTAAATTCAATTAACTGCTCAACTTCAACTTTCTCATTTATTGAATGAGCTTCTTCTAATGTACCTGGTCCGTAAATAACAGCTGGAATGTTAAACTCACTAAACCATCCGCCATCAGTTACCGTTGCTGACATATTTAAAATTGCATTTTTAGATAAAATAGATTCATGTACTGAACTTAGCGTTTTTACAGCAACATGTTCGCTATCTACTTCTAAAGAAGGAAAAATTTCGCCACGATCCACAATCATTGATTCTCCGCCCCACTTAAATTGTGGTGGGTTCTCGCTTAACCATGGATCTGCTGCTGCCACTTTTCCTAAATACTCTTCTATTTCTTCTATTATTTGTTCATGTGTTTCATTTGGATAAAAGTGAACCGTAACCCATAATCGGCACTCATCCGCAATAAATGCTGCATGGCGCCCGCCTTCAATTACTGCTGGGTTAATTGTTGTTGTTCCTGATGGATATCCTTCATAGGTTTTCATTACCGCCCAATGACGTTCTAGCTCCTGTAAACTTTGGACAATCTTCATCATTTTCTCAATTGCACTTGCGCCAAACAAACGGCCTCCAGCATGAATCATTTGTCTACGTGTTGCATCATGAAACGTTTGCGGGCTCTTCACAGTAATCCATCCCGTAATTACGCCGCCCTGTCCTTGCATATGTAAATCACTCGTATCCACTACTACCGCAAAATCAGCATCGTACCCTCTTTTGCAGCATTGAAGTGTACCAGCTTCTCCAACTTCTTCCCCAATTACCGATTGAAAAATTAAATCTCCAGGTAATTCAATCCCCACTTCTTCTAAAAGCTGAATAGCAAATAAGGCTCCAGCTAGTCCACCTTTCATATCTGCCGCGCCTCTCCCAACTAACCAACCATCTTTTATAAACGGCTCAAACGGCTTTGTTTCCCACGGCTCGTCCGCTGTTACTTCTGCAACATCTATATGCCCATTAATAATGAGACTTTTATGTGACTCACTTGCTGTCCCTTTTTTCACTCCAACAACATTCGGATCATTCGGATATACATCCCACTTATCAATACTAAAATTTCGTTTTTTTAGAAACTCTGCCACAAATTCTTGCGCCTCATTTGTATTTCTTGCTGGTGGTGCTGGTGTTTCAAAGCGAATTAAAGCTTTTGTAAGTTCTAGTAGCTCGTCTTTTCGTAAATCAATCTGTTTTAATAGCTGTGAAACTTCTTGATTCATTGCTAATTCCCCTTTGCATACGTAGTATGTTTCCAGCTTTATTTTTACAAAAAAAGAGACTGTTTACAATTCTACAGTCTCTAAATTCCTTGTTATTATAAATTCAATTTCAACTATAAACTTTCTAATTCTGTTGTATTCATCTTTTCGATATGTTCTATTTTACTTTTCTTACTTCTTGTAGCACGGTAAAACAGTAAACAAACGATCATAAATGGAATACCACAATATAATGCCATTCTTTGTTCTGGAATAAAAGCCATAGCTACAATTACTGTTAAATTTAATACTAAAGCAAGAATTGGAACAAATGGATACAGTGGTGTTTTAAATTTCAAATCCTTAATATCTCCCCCTTGCTTCACGTATGTCCTTCTAGCTAATAGGTTAGATAAAGCAATAGATGCCCAAACTAATATCGCTCCAAACCCAGCAATAGAAAGAAGCCATAAATAAACTGTATCTTCCGCATAAATACCTGATAGTAATGAGAGACACCCTACAAACGTACTTACAATCAATGCATAAATAGGAACACCGTTTTTAGATAACTTACCAAAAATCGGGCTAATCATTCCTTGATTAGACATAGACCATAGCATACGGGAAGTTGCATATAATCCTGAATTCGCAACTGATAGTACAGCTGTAATAATAACGAAATTTATAATATCAGCCGCATAAGGAATACCAATTTTATCAAATACAACTACGAATGGACTTTCTATCACTCCTGCTTGCTGCCAAGGAAATAGTCCCGCAAGAATAAAAATAGATAGTACAAAGAAAATAAGTATGCGCCAAACTGTATTATTAATTGCCTTCGGGATAGTTTTCTCTGGATTTTCACTCTCACCAGCTGCAATACCAACTAGTTCTGTTCCTTGGAAGGAAAAATTAACTGCAATCATCGTAATTAAAATGGCTGATAATCCATTTGGGAACAATCCACCATAATCAGTAAAGCTAGAAAACATCGGCGCTGGTTCATTTCCTTTCATATCTAGAAAACCAAACATTGCTGCCCCGCCCAAAATGATAAATGCAATAATTGTAATTACTTTAATACTTGCAAACCAGAATTCAACCTCCGCAAAACTTCTTGAAGATAACGCATTAATAACAAAGAGCAATGCGGCAAACACTACGCACCAAATCCATGATGATACATCTGGAAACCAACGTTTCATTAATATACTAACTGCAATTAATTCAATGCCTATCGTAGCCGTCCAGTTTAGCCACGACATCCATCCCACTACATAACCCGCTGCAGGTGAAATATGTTTTGTAGCATATGTTTGATACGATCCTGCATCAGGCATCGCAACCGCTAACTCTCCAAGACAGAGCATCGTTAAATACATAACAAATCCACCGACAAGATACGCTACAATTGCTCCTCCAGGTCCAGCTTCATGAATTGTATAACTGGATCCTAAAAAAAGCCCAGTACCAATAACCCCTCCGAGTGCAATCATAAATATGTGCCGACTTTTCAATTCTCTTTTTAATCCCTGGTTTTGATCCATCATATAAATCCCCCCTTTTCACTTAGCAAACCCTTTTAATGTAAGCGTTTTTAAAACCCTTCATAGTAAAAATAATTATTAAAAAGTGCAAAATACATATTACTACTATTAATCACTACCTGTTATTAAAAGGTCATCCCTCACTGTTATTAATAATTTTTGATCAGCGATAGCTTCTCCTTCTATCACTTCTAATGATTCAATATAACCACTGATTCCCACTTTAATTTCTACTTTCTGTTTATCTATCGTTTCAATTAACGCTAATTTTTCCCACTCATATACGTAAGAACTTTCAGTAACAAATAATTTCTCTACTTTCCCGTAACAAGGACTATACACACCTTCTACAACCGTCTTCACTTTATAAATTCCTCCCTCTTATTAATTGGCACTGAAACGTTGCATAACCTATAAAGATTCCTAATCCCCCTACTCTTTAAATTTAGAGATCTCAACTACTATTCATGCAAAATACGTACCAACCTCAATACCTATGTAAAATTAGGATTTCTTACGAAAAAAATCTGCATAACCGCAAAATTTTTCTATCATTTGAAAAGTTTTAAGAGAAAATAGCAAAAAAATTTTGCGATTTTATGAGAATTTTAATAAAATTATAAAAAGTCAGTCTTCATAGGGTATAACGAGGAGAAGATAATTCATGTATACAGAAGAAATCAATTTTAAAAAGATTATTGAAATGAATATGCTATATGAAACTTTACTAAATGAACTAGATATTGGGATTCACATTATTAATGAGGAAAGTAAAACGATTATCTATAACCGCAAAATGATGGACATTGAATCAATGGACCGCTTAGATGTGCTATATAAAAATCCTTTAGAAGTATTTGCATTTGAAGAAAATAAAAATAGTACTCTTATAGAAGCATTAAAACTTGGAAAAACAAACAAAAATATAAAACAAACGTATTTTAACAATAAAGGACAAGAAATTACGACGATTAACGATACTTTTCCTATAATAGAAAATGGAAAAATTAAAGGCGCTATTGAAATTTCAAAAGAGATTAGTCATTTAAAGCAAACAACGAAAACGAACCTTTCTCGCAAACAAAATACTAAGTTTACCTTTGATCACATAATTGGTGATTCTAGAGCTATTCAATCAGTCATTGCAGAAGCAAAGAGAGTAATACGTACATCCTCCTCCATACTTATCATCGGAGAAACAGGGACCGGTAAAGAGCTATTTGCGCAAAGCGTCCATAATGAAAGCCAGCGTTCAACAAAACCATTTATTTCGCAAAACTGTGCCGCTATACCAGAAACCTTAATGGAAAGTCTACTATTTGGTACAAATCGAGGTGCTTTTACAGGAGCAATAGATAAACCTGGTTTATTTGAAGAAGCAAACGGCGGGACTTTGTTATTAGATGAGATCAACTCATTAAGTCCAACACTTCAAGCTAAATTGCTGCGGGCTATACAAGAAAAAACAATACGAAGAATCGGAGGCACACAAGAAAAAGAAATTGATGTTCGTATTATAGCAACTATTAATGAAGGTCCTCTTGAAGCCATAGCACACAATCGATTAAGACAAGACTTATATTACAGATTAAGCGTTGTTACTTTATGTCTTCCACCTTTACGGGAACGAAAAGAAGATATTGCATATCTTGTTCAACACTTTATTGAAAAATACAATATCCAATTTGAGCTTAGCGTAAAAGATGTAGATTTAAACGTAAATAACTTCTTCTATAAATACGATTGGCCTGGTAATGTGAGAGAACTAGAACATATAATTGAAGGCTCCATGAACTTAATAGAAGATGAAGATATCATTACAGCGTTCCATATGCCAACGCACTTTCGCGAACTAGCAAAAAAGGAACTCAATATGCAGACTCCGCTAACTAGTCACAATACTGATACACCACAGACTTTAAAACATATAATCGAAGAAATGGAAAAGAAATATATCCATCAAATTCTTAAAGAGAATAAAGGTAATATCTCACAAGCCGCAAAATTTTTAGGATTGAGCAGACAAAACTTACAATATCGAATTAAAAAATTACATTTACACATATAAAATGACTCTCTCCAAGTACAAGTAATCATTTGGGAAAATATGTTATAATATACATATAACATGCTAGAAAGGGGCTATATATATGAGTAATGATAAAAAATTAAAGTTATTACAATACTTATACCTTCTCCCTGCCGTTCTATGTATGATGTTATTCATTAATGCTGATATGAGCAGCTTTCCTCATGCAAAGCTCTTAGGCACAATTAGTGGCTCCTTTGCAGCTATTATGCTTGCTGCTTTTTGGAATTTGAAGCTACGTATGAAGAAAGAACGCTCTTCTTGAACTAACAAATTCTATTGTTTACTTATTACCAGGTGTTTTATTATTAATCGGCGGATTAATGGGGATTTTCCGAAAAGATAAGACTACTGCATCAGCATAAAAGAAGAAGCACTCAAATGAGTGCTTTTTTCTTATCCATATCTTTTCTAAAACTCAATCTTCTCCAAGTACAATCCACTCGCCTCAGCAAGACAATTAATTTGATTACGTTGTTTTTCCTCTAAAATGTTTGGAATTGCGTCCGCCTCTAATTGCCCTAATCCAACTTCAATTAATGCTCCAACAATTTTCCGCACCATGTTATGAAGGAATCCGTTACCACTTACTCTAATTTGTACAAATCCTGATTCTTCGGAAACATCAAGTGTATACACTTCTCGAACCATAGATTTTTTCTTAGACTTTGCATTTGAAAAGGCAGTGAAGTCATGTGAACCAACTAAATGTTTCGCAGCTTCTTTCATGCTTTTCACATTTAATTGTTTATTCACGTGCATGCTGTATTTACGCATAAATGGGTTCGTATGCTCTTCATTCCAAATTTTATAAAGATATGTTTTTGCTTTAGAATTGTAACGAGCATGGAAACGATCTGGTACTTCTTCTACACTCGTAATACTAATATCATTTGGTAAATATTGATTTAAATACTTTTTCACTTTATGTTCTACTAACTTCTCATCACTTTGAAAGTTAGCTACTTGATTCAAAGCGTGTACACCAGCATCCGTTCTACTACAGCCGATAATTTCAATTTCTTTTCCGACCATTTCAGATATTATACTTTCGATTTTCCCCTGAATCGTATTGTCATTATTACCAAGACGTTGCCACCCTTTATAACGCGCACCATCATATTGAATCGTCAATTTATAATTGTTCATCGTATTCTCCTTACTTCCATTCGCTAAATAAAATATACCCTCACATAACTCCTGCTTTGTGAGGGACATATCCTTATTGAATGTTACTTTCTAACAAGTTTCACTACATTTTCTACATGAGCTGTATGCGGGAACATATCAACTGGTTGTACATACTCCACTTCATAGCTCTCCATTAATGTTTCCACATCACGTGCTAATGAGGAAGGGTTACAAGACACGTAAACAACTTGTTTCGGTTTCACTTTTAAAATCGTTTCAAGTAATTTATCATCACAACCTGTACGCGGTGGGTCGACAACAATGACATCTGGACGCCAGCCTTCTTTTACCCACTTTGGTAACCATTGTTCCGCTTTACCAGCTTCATACTTTGCATTTGTGAATCCGTGGCGTTTTGCATTTTTCTTTGCATCTTCAATCGCTTCTGGAATTACATCCATACCACGTACTTCCGCTGCATCATTCGCAAGCCAAAGTCCAATCGTACCGACACCACAATATGCATCCACAATCTTCTCGTTTCCTGTTAAAGCAGCTGCTTTTTTCGCTTCATCGTATAAAACAACCGTTTGTTCTGGATTTAATTGGAAGAATGCGCGTGCTGATAATTCAAATGATAAATCACCTAGTGTTTCTTGAATTACTTCTTTTCCAGCTAATTTAAATGTTTTATCCCCGAAAATAACAGATGTTTTACGCCAGTTTACGTTTTGCATAATTGATTTAACACTTGGCATTTGTTTTTGTACTTCTGCGATAAATTGATCTTTATTTGGTAATTCTTCTTTTGTTGTAATAAGTGTGACTTGTACTTCCCCTGTTTGAACTGCAGTACGTGTCACAATTGTGCGTACTAAACCTTTTTGTTTTTTCTCATTGTAAATAGAAACATTTAATTTTTCTAATATACGTCTTACAACTTTTGTCGCTTCATTCGTTGCTTTATGTTGAATCATGCAATGAGAAATATCAATTAACTGATGTGAGTTTTGCTTATATAACCCTGTAATAACCTTTTCGTCTTTACGCCCCACTTGCAATTGACTTTTATTACGATAATGCCATGGATTTTCCATACCAAGCGTCGGGCGAATTTTCTCTTCCAGACTGTTATTCATATACTTTTCGAATGCTTGTACAACGATATCACGCTTTTGATTTAACTGTTCTTTATAATCTAAATGCTGCAATTGACAGCCACCACACTCCTCATATACTGAACATGGTGCTTTCACACGATGTGGTGATGATTTACGAACTTTTTTCACTTTCGCTTCAGCGAAGCCACGCTGAATTTTCGTTGCTTCAGCAACAACTTCTTCTCCTGGTAATGCCCCTGGAATGAAAACAACTTGTCTCTTAAAATAACCAACGCCTTCTCCGTTAATCCCAAGACGTTTAATTGTCACAGGAAACGTTTGACCAACTTCCAACTTACTCTCTTGTTGCTTTTGTATCATTATTACACCTCTACTCTATACTTTTCCATAAATATAACGCTGCATAACTGCAATATGGTTCACACTCTTGTTTCACTTTTTCTAAAAATACATCATCAGGCTTATTATCTAATTGAAATATACCTTGAAGTGCACGCCTAATCCCGATATCTGCTTCCGGAAACATGTTTTTCCGGCCAAGCCCAAACATTAAAAAGTTTTGCACTGTCCATGCTCCAATACCCCTTATTGGTAACAATTGTGCCGATACTTTTTCTTCTGTTTCGTTTTCTATCCTTGCTAAATCTAATTTACCGCCCACAATATGTTTTGCTAATCCTACTATATATTCAGCTTTTCGCTGACTAAATTTCTGCTCTCTCAATTCCTCTATTGAAATATTCGCTACTCTTTCTGGTGTTGGGAAAAAGAAAACGCCGTTCTTCTCTGTCCCATATCGTTTTACAAATTGATCTGTTAGCGCCGTAGCAAATTTTAAATTTATTTGTTGATGAATAATACAACGAAGAAGACAAGCGAAATAATCAAATTCTAATATAATTGGAGTATAAGCATATGTTTCAAACAGTGGACGTAATGATGTGTTTAAAAAATGATCTTGTATATTTTGAAACGGTTCATTCCAGTGAAAAATGGACCTCATTCGTTTCATTACTTTCTCTTGATCTCCTGCCTGACTAGAAATCCAAAACTGTGGATTTTGAACAGTACCAATCCCTTGCAAACGAACAACAATTTGTTCTTCGTCTATAAAAAGCGGGACATAGATTATTTTCTCGTCTAATTGAATGACGTTTAACGGGTCGAAAGATAAACGCTTTAGCACTTCTTCAAAATGGTACGGATATTCTAACGTAACATGTTCGCTCCACATACGTTTCCCCATCCTTTTTACACATCATTATAGCATGAGAAAACCGCAAGCATACATGCTTACGGTTGATTGCTTTTTACTAAATCATCTAGGCTTTTAAAATGATACCCTTTCTCGCGCAAATCATCAATGATTTTCGCAAGTGCTTCTGCATTATCTTTTGATATTGCATGAAGTAACAAAACAGATCCTGGATGAATCATAGTCATCACATTATTATGAGCGTATTGCCATCCTCTTTGCTGATCTACTTTCCAATCAAGAAATGCAAGCGACCAAAACACATTATAATATCCCATTTCTTTCGTAACAGCTAACGTTCTTTCGCTAAATACACCTCGCGGAGGGCGTACATATTTCACTTCTTTTTGCCCTGTTACCTTTTTAATCTCTTCCGTTACGCTCGTTAATTCTTCACGAAGTTTTGCATCATTTACTGCTGTAAAATCTGGATGACTCCAAGAATGATTACCAATAATATGTCCTTCATTTTTCATTCTTAATAATAAATCTTTTTGTGTTTTTATATAATGTCCCGTCACAAAGAAAGTTGCTGGTACTTTTTTCTCCTTTAATACATCTAAAATCTTTCCTGTATATCCATTTTCGTATCCATTATCAAATGTTAAATAAATATCTTTTTTCTTCGTATCTCCTAAATAAAACCCACCATTTTTTTGTAGTAATTCTGTATATAGTTTCCCTGCATCTGGCACCGTTTCATTTTTAGGACGTGGGATTCCCCAGTTATGTGGTGTATTCGTATAAGCAAATGTTGAAACTGGAACAAGTGCCATCATAATTGAAAAAATGAGACCTATATATAACCATTTATATTTCATAAATAGTCTCCTTTCCATATATAATCGTACCTGTAGTTTCTGTTTTCCTGCTTTCTTTCATGCTGAACATGTTTTTCTATATATACCAAAAAATGCACCTCGAATAATTCGAGATGCACTTCTCTTTACTTAAATACAGGTTCTTTAAAGCTCGCCAATTTTTCAAGTGATGTTTTATCAACATCAGCATGTAGACTTTTACCATGAGAATCCATCGTTACAACTGCTTTAAAACCATCGATACGTAAATGCCACATTGCCTCTGGGATACCGAATTGTAAGAAATCAACATCTTTCACTTCTTTAATACATTCAGCATAATATTGTGCTGCACCACCAATTGCATTTAAGTACACACCACCGTGTTCTTCTAAAGCTGCTAATGTTTTAGCACCCATACCGCCTTTACCAATTACAGCACGAATACCGAACTTTTTCATAATATCGCCTTGATATGGCTCTTCACGAATGCTTGTCGTTGGACCTGCCGCTTTAATTTGCCAATTGTCATTCTCATCTTTCACTACAACTGGACCACAGTGATAAATAATTTGTCCCTTTAAATCTACTGGACAGTCGTTATCCATTAAATGTTTATGAATTGCATCACGTCCTGTGTACATCATGCCGTTAATTGTAACAACATCACCAACACGAAGTTCACGAATTTGCTCTTCTGTAATTGGAGCCTGTAATACGATTTCACGCTGCTCTGTTTGTTCTTGCGCAGCATCTTGCTGAAGTGTATCTTCACCTTCTTGGTATAACCAATCCATAATTTCACCTGTTTCAGGATGAATTGTTACGCCAAGACGACGATATGCCCAACAATTATACGCAACAGATACGTAGAAGCTCGCTGGCAAACGATTATATACTCCAATTTTGCAACCTAATAAAGTTGTTTCTCCGCCAAATCCCATCGTACCAATGCCAAGCTTATTTGCATTCTCTAATACATACTCTTCAAGCTTTTGTAATTCTGGAACTGAATTTACATCATCTAATGTACGGAATAATTGATTTTTTGCTAATTCGTAACCTGATGTGCGGTCTCCCCCGATACCGACGCCGATTACCCCTGCGCTACACCCTTGCCCTTGCGCTTGATATACTGCATGAAGAAGGCATTTACGAATTCCTTCTAAATCACGCCCAGCTCGTCCAAGTCCTTCTATTTCACAAGGCAAGCTATATTGAATATTTTTGTTCTCACAGCCCCCGCCCTTTAAAATTAAACGTGCATCAATGTAATCTTTTTCCCATTGTTCGAACTTAATAACAGGTGTACCTGGTCCTAAATTGTTTCCGCTATTGTCTCCAAAAAGAGAATCAACAGAGTTTGGACGAAGTTTACCATCTTTTGTCGCCCGCTCAAGCGCACTATAGATAGCTTCCTTCAGTTTTAATTGATTCACACCAACTGGTGTATAAATTTTAAACGTTGGCATCCCTGTATCTTGGCAAATTGGCGAGATATTATCATCTGCCATTTTAATATTATTCGTAATTGTGCCAAGTGCCATCGCCGAACGAGTTCCTGCATTTTCTCGTTCTTTCGCTTGTTGAATTGCGCGACGAACATCTTTCGGTAAGTTCGTTGACGTTTCAACAATTAGTTGATACATGCTTTCTTGAAGCTTTTCCATTGTTACTTCCCCCTCAATTGTGAACGCTACCAAAACGTTATGAAATGAAAATTCCATTGTTATACTCTTCAGCTTTTTATTTATCCCGCTATTTGCGGTTTAATGAAATTTTTCACAACTTGATTATACCTTTTTTTCTATATTCCTTCTATTATCCGTACAGAAAAAGGCTGCCAATTTTGTAGTGGCAGCCTTTTTAATATATTATTCGTCTTTTTTAAATTGCTCACATTTCAGTTCTAATTCATCTAACATTGCAAGAAGACGATCTACATCTTCTAATTCTACCTCTTCTGGTTCAATCGTATCAATTACTTCAATGAACATATTTAAACGTTTTTTCAAATATACTAGTTGTGAATCTTTATCTTGAATTGCTTTTCCCATGAAGGCACTCTCCTTTTAATTCGAGTTACTTTTATTATACCGCAAAAATGATGGCTATGGGCATGTAATTTCATCAAATTTGTCTCAGTAATTCATTATAATGTAAGCCCTCTCTCTTTTTTTACAAAAAAGTTTCACTTTATAAAAAGCACATATTCTTCTATTATAGAGAATGGACAAATTGTTATTTCAATAGTCAAAGGAGTATTTCATATGACGATATCACAAATAATGAAGCCGATTACTCCTTCTTACGATCCATGGGAAGCGTATATGGACCTTGAAGAGTACGGCAAACTACTATTAACAAACGTTGAGTTTACAACAACGACGTTATGCAATATGCGTTGCGAGCATTGCGCTGTTGGTTACACATTACAGCCGAAAGATCCAAATCCGCTTCCGATGGAGCTTTTATTAAAACGATTAGATGAGATTCCTTATCTACGTTCTTTAAGTATTACAGGCGGAGAACCTATGCTTTCAAAAAAATCCGTCGACAACTATGTAACACCACTCTTAAAATACGCCCATGAACGAGGCGTTCGCACTCAAATCAACTCAAACTTAACTATAGATTTAGCACGTTACGAACAAATTATTCCCTACTTAGATGTATTGCACATTTCACATAACTGGGGAACAATCGATGACTTCGTTGAAGGCGGATTTGCAATGATGGAGCGTAAACCTACTTATGAACAGCGCGCTAAATTATTTGAAAGAATGATTACAAATAGTAAAGCTCTATCAGAGGCAGGTGTACTCGTATCAGCCGAAACTATGTTAAACAAACGAACTCTACCACATATTGAACATATTCACCGTCAAATCGTTGAAGAAATGGGCTGTAAACGTCATGAAGTGCACCCAATGTATCCGAGTGACTTCGCTAGCACACTTGAAATTTTAACAAAAGAAGAAATTCGAAATGCAATTGAACATTTATTAGAGATCCGTGATGAAAATGTATGGATGCTATTTGGAACATTACCTTTCTATGCATGTAGTGATGATGAACGTGATTTATACACATTGAAGAGATTACATGAAAGTAAAAATGTAACTGTCCGCAATGATCCAGATGGTCGTTCTCGTTTGAACGTAAATATTTTCGATGGAAATATTATCGTAACCGATTTCGGTGATGTCCCGCTTCTAGGTAATGTACAAACAAATACACTACAAGAAGCTTACGACAAATGGTGTGACTCAAAAACAGCAAAATCATTAAGTTGCCATTGTCCTGCCGTGAAATGCCTTGGACCAAATGTTCTTGTAAAAAATAGCTACTATCCAAAAGAAGATTTCTTATCAAAAACATCAAACATTATGTTATAAATAAAAAACGTCAGCTTATAGGCTGACGTTTTTTATTTCATTGTGAATGCGATGAAGAAACAAATTTAAAAAACAAATGATCATGAATTGGAATAGCAGCTCCAATTCCTTGAGAAGTAACATTTTTTACGACAAGCCTTTTTTGATTTCCCTTTAAAACAAGGTACACTTCTCCAAACGTTACTTTTCCTTTTTCATTTACTGCTGGCGTATAAGCATATAAATACCCGAGTTGACTTGGACTAATATTATAAACACGCTCATGTCCTGTACCATAACCAATGGTCGTTTTAAACGAAAGTGGCAATTGTACTTTTTCAAGCGCTTTTAAAAGCATCATTTTTTTCACATCTGTAGCATCTTTCATATCCGCTGTTAAATCGCCTTCGATTGTCTTTTGAGTTTCTTGCTTATAGCGAAGTGGATATAAGCGATCTCCTCCGCGATTATCATATACATTTCGATTTACTTGCTTATATTCCCAATTAATCGATGTGTCTATTGACTCATAATTTAATGCCCATTGACCTAAATAAATTTTCGCTCGGTATCCTACCGCAAGCGGTGCATTCGAAATTGTTGTTTCATTAAACATTCGAATTAAATCAGGGTTTTCAATTTTGATATTTGCTGTTTTCAATAATTCTTGCGCAAACTTACTTGGCTGTAAACGCGGTAAATCTTGTGCGTCATTTGGAAATGTATTATCTTTTGAAATATTTAAAACAGATGAAGGCATTTTTACTTCTACCGTTGTCTTTGCAAAACTACTGTTAGGAAATAATAAAATAAACGAGACCATGGTTGAAAGACATATGCTGTATACTCGTTTCACCTGTCTGGCTCCTTCCTACATAAAGGTATATAAATCTGTATTTATTGTTTTCCCTCTGAAGCATTGTTATCCCTATTTTTCATAATAAATAAAAACCAATTCCCATAATGACATACGCCGCTAATAAAGTGCCTCCTTCAAACCAGTTTGTATCCCCATCATTTGAAATCGCAATGGTTAAGAAAACAGCTGTAATCATAGAAACAAGTTCTGGTATTGTAAATACTAAAGGCATCTTTTGTGCAAAAAGCATCGAAAGAAGTACTAACACAGGAGCAACAAACATAGCGATTTGTAATGTAGAACCTACTGCAATTTCTACTGCGATATTCACTTTATTTTTATATGCCATAATAATCGCAGATGCATGTTCTGCTGCATTACCAACAATTGCAACGATAATAACCCCTATAAATAACTCTGACCAGCCAAACGACTTTGCGACCGTTTCAAAAGTATGTACGAGTGCCTCTGACACATAAGCAACTGCAAGTGTTGCTATCGCTAAAATGAGTAGCGCTTTACCTTTGGACCACTCTGGCTCTTCCTCATGCGCTACTTCATCACTTTTATGTTGATATACACCACGGTGCGTAACTAACTTAAATAGCAATGCAGCAAGGTACATAATAATCATGATAATAGAAACACCAATACTTAATTGATACGTCTTTCCAGCATCCATCTTCATTGAAAAAATCTCCGGAATAACAAAGGCTACGACAACAGCAAATATTAATAAAGCTGAATTATGTCTTGCATCATAAACATTGAAACTTTGTCTTTTATACTTAAGGCCACCTATAAAGAAGGATAACCCTCCTACCAGTAATAAATTTCCAAGTACAGAACCAGTTAAGGAAGCTAAAACAACTTCTGTTAGTCCTGCCTGAAGTGCAAAAATTGAAATGATAAGTTCAACGGCATTACCGAAAGTGGCATTTAATAAACCACCTATCCGAGGTCCAGAAACGATTGCTAAACTTTCTGTCGCCCTCCCCATAAAACCAGCTAATGCAATAATAGTAATGCAGTATACAGTAAACATAATGGTTTGTGGCCAATGAAGTGTTTTTCCGATTACAGAAAGTGGTACACCTATAAGCGCTACTATAAGAAATATTTTATTAAACATGCTTTTCATCCTTCCATCGTATGTATTTCTCCTCGATATTATTATTATTCATCTCCTAACTTGTTCGATTTCATCACAATTACGTTTAAAAAATCGGGTTGAAGAAAACAGTATGAAAGATATTTAAATTATCTTGTTCAGACAGAAAAAATTATGAATTATGGAAAGAGGCTAAAAATATGCACTTAAAAGAAAAAATCGCAACTATTATTCAAGGTCAACGTACTGGTGTATTATCTACTGTACGTAACGATAAGCCACATAGTGCCTTTATGATGTTTTTCCACGAAGATTTTGTACTATATGTTGCAACAGATCGAAATTCAAAAAAGATAACAGATATCGAAAAAAATCCCAATGTACATGTACTACTTGGACGCGAAGGAAAGAAATTAGATGAAGATTACATTGAAGTTGAAGGTATAGCTTCCATCGAAGAAGATCAAACATTAAAAAACAAATTTTGGACTAATAGCTTAAAACGCTGGTTACTCGGTGCGGAAGACCCTAATTATGTACTAATAAAAATCAATCCCGATACAATTTATTACATCGATAGTGCCGGTACAACCAATCCTGAGTTTTTACGACTTTAAAATGAAAACAAGCCCTTTAAGCGGGCTTGTTTTGTCGAAAGGTTCTTCTGAAAAAAATAATAAAATAGGTGGAACTTTCTAAAGATTCTGTTATATAATAGCAGTAACTTAAATAAACTGTATTAAAACAGATTGAGGGGAGAAATAAAAATTGATGAAAAGAGAAGAACGAAAAAACATGATTGAGTTTATCGAAAAGAAAAAAGGGATTGAACGTGACGAATTATTATTTATGACGGATGATGAAGTAGAGCATATTTATAATGTAACGTACTTTTTATATGAAGAAATAGCAGAGTAGTATAATAAACCCCCACCTTATTAAAAATATAGGGCGGGGGTTTATTTCGTTATTTATACATGAGAATGATTTTCATGTATAATAATGTAAGATTGGAGGAATATCACTATGAGTTCATGGCTATTATTCGCACTATTATCAGCAATTGCTGCTGCCCTCGTATCTATTTTTGGAAAGATCGGCTTAGATGGAATCGATGCCAACGTCGCAACAACGATTCGCTCTATTATTATGGCATTATTTATGGTAGGAGTTATTATTATACAAGGTAAATTTCAAAATATCGGTGATGTACTCCTAAATAAAAAAGCACTGCTATTTATCACATTAAGTGGAATCGCTGGTGCTTCGTCATGGCTATTTTATTTTCTTGCATTAAAAACAGGAAAAGTTTCACAAGTAGCACCTATCGATAAATTAAGTGTAGTATTTTCCATTATTCTCGCGATGATTATATTAGGTGAAAAGTTAAACTTTATGACTGGTATTGGTGTAGTCTTTATTACAGCTGGTGTACTATTTATTGCTTTCAGCTAAAAAACCGCTATTATTAGCGGTTTTTTCTTTTCCTTATGTAAATCCACACAATCAATGTTACAATTGCCGAAACTAATAAGATCCATATTCCATAATGATGTAAACTATATTCAACAAAGCGCCACTTCTCTCCCAGTTTCCAACCTAGGCCAATAAAAACACTTATCCAAATTAGTGCACCACCGTAAGCATACAAACAAAAGCGCCACCATGTTAAATTTGAAACGCCAGCAAAATATGCTGTTAAATGACGTACTCCTGGTATAAAGTAGCCAATCATTAAAAGAAATGGACCGTATTTTTCAAATAAAATATGTGTTTTTTCAATATGATGTTCCTTAATTCTAACTTTCGGACCATATTTTTTTAAAACAGGGAGCCCAAGTTTTAAACCTAATATGTAACTTAATGTAATGCCAAGCATTGCCCCTGCCATTCCACTTAAAAAAGCAGCTGTTCCTGACATAACTCCTTTTGAAATGTTATAGCCAATAAAAGTCAATAAGAACTCATCCGGTATAGGTAATCCAACAATCCCGCCAGCTAGAGCTATAATAATTCCAAAATACCCATAGTGTGCGATTAGCTCACCAATATGTTGTTCCATTCGGAAGACACATCCTATACACGATCGTTATTCCATATTGTGCCCATTCTATCTTTAAGACAAACATGGTATACATATTCACTATACATTGTTTTTATAATGAACTCTACTTCTATTCCATTCCTTAAACAGAGATTTAATCAGTGGTTTTTTTATCCATCCCAACTAATTATTAGCCTGCACCAATCGGGATTAAAAAATAAAAATTCATAGGCTTATTTTTTTGTTACAATAAAGGAAAGTTAATTTTTGCAACGGTTTAACTCTCAGGAAAAATGATATATCTAGCAAAAACATAGTTTGGTCTATATAATGCAACTTCTACCTATTAGAGTAACATGCACCCTTTTACATACAACATCATTTTTCTAAATTATACAGGGGGAACGAACATGACCATTGAAAAACAATTTATCCAAAAGATTTACTATAAAACATTTTTAACAGAAGACTCTTCCATTCCGGTAGCGGAAGTACTCGGTGAAGCATATATAAATGAATCCAAAAATGAATTCTCCAACATATCTAATATTCGCTTCGCACAAGGTGAAGTTTATTTTCAAACTAACGACTTTGAAGCCGCTATATTCAAATGGGAGAAAGTAAATAATGAACTTGCTCTCTGGGCTATGAAGAATATTGCAGATGCTTATTTCGAATTAGATTTCTTGCCAAAAGCAGAAGAAATTTATACATCTATCCAAACAGAAGATACAACTCTTACGATGGAAGTTTCCCTACAACTTCTTTCTCTTTATATAGAGCAAAATCGTTTAGGACTAGCATTTAAGACGATTAGCGAAGCTGTTGCATTTCAACCAGACTATCCAAATATTACTGCAATCGCTCGATCGTTCTATGAAAAACAAGAAGATTGGAATAATGCTATTGAACTCGCTGTTCAAGAAGGAATTCGAACAAAGTCATTACACTGGTTCGATACTTTAATCAATTATGTGAACAGAGGCTTTACTAAAAAAATTAAACCTGAGTATTTCTATGAATCTTTAAAAGCCTTATATACAATTGATCAAGTTCAATTTAAAGGACTTGTTATTTCACTTTGGAACAGCTATGAAAATGAATCATTCCATCTACCTTGGATTCAAACAATAAATCACCTATTCTTACATATTGAAGTAGATGCTAATGACGATTGGAATGAAATTTCTACTCGCTATCAAGAGACGTACTTCGAATTGATTACTGGACAACATTTCATGCACGAATTACAAGGACTTGTACCAGATTTATTAACAAATTGGTTTAGTTTAATGAGAGCGGAAGATTCTTTACTTGTCTCCGCAGCAGTATTAGCATGGAATGAAGTTTCACCGACAACTCTAGAATCATTACTCGTAAAAAGCGCAGGTGCCTTACTTTCAAATGCATCAGCTCATGCAAATGTCGCTATGGCAGACGTATCAGCATTATTTGAAACGATTGCTGTATGGGCTGAGAAGAATGATGTAGATTTAGGTCATCAATTCACACTACTTGTTCGTGAGTTATACGATTTAACTGTTACACAACTTCTAGTAGCAGGAGCTAGCGATTATGATAAATCAGCCTTTATTAACTCTATACTAGGAGAAAATATATTAAATGAGGCTATAACAACTTCAATTACATTTAAAGATAATAGTCAAACTGAAATAACTGAGCTTACAGAGCTAGATATACGAAATATACCAAACTTTGACGAACTTCATAACATACTAGCGGTACCTTCTCAGTCAGAACTAGAAAGAAAATGTATTGAAGTTAAATTACCAAGTAGATTTTTACGAAAAAATAAGTTTTCATTCCTTGTCACACCTACTGTGCATGGACAACTTGACAAAAACAGCTCTCACTTTGAATACTTACAGGCAGCAGATAGTCTCATCTATGTACTAAATTCAGCTTCACCATTACATGATGAAGAGCTCGATACATTATTATATATTCGTAAGCAAGTACCAAATTTACAAATTCAATTCGTCTTACAAACAATTGATACGAATACTAGTGAAAATATCACGAACAGCATTAAAAAGAAAATACTCGTACATTTCCCAGAAGCACAATTTTTCCCTTACTCTCCTTCACAAGAGAGTAGTGAACAGCTAGGTAACGTAACAGACTCTATTCTTTCTAACCTTACTCAGCGTAACGTGGAAAAAGAACGCATTGAAAAATTATTATGGTTTATCCAAAAAACAATTGCATACCTTGTAAATGAACGTGTGGAATTAGAAAATACGTTAGTGAAATCCGTCCGCTGGAATAAACATATTTTAGTAAAACTTGATGGTTTTATTAATAATCTTACTGCCATTCAAAAAGATAAAATTCGTTCTATTACAGAATCTTATCTCTTAACGAAAGAAGAGATTACGCAGGATATACATTCTCAAATTCCTGAATTGTTGCAGAGTTGCTCTGATCTTGTTCAAGAAGATAGTGATTTCAAATTGGTCCATGAAGAACTAAATGTAGCAATGAATGAAAGAATTCAAAAACATGTACAGCAAGTGCTTCTTCCTAAATTTACTGGGTCTATTCAAGAATGGATTGAAACTGCTCATAATGAATTCATTCAAGCTCAGGCTTATTTAGATGAAATGGGCGATACCTTTAATAAACTCTATGAGGAAGAGCGTATTAAACTTCCTTGTGATTTCAAATTACTAGACGACTGGGATAGAGATGTTGCAAGAATGACGAATAGAATTACAGTAGCTAACATCAATATTTTATTACGCTTTACACCGACACAATTTTTCTTAAAGAGTGCAGGGAAATTATTCGGTAATATGCAAAAAAATCAATCTATGCTATCAAATAAATATAAACAATATATTGAAACAGAAGATTATACAGAAGTTGCTCAGATGATTTCAAAACAATTCTTCCTTCAATTTGAAGTATTTGAAGGTGCACTAGAACGTGATATCATGATGTTCTTTAAGGACCCTCTTAGCATATTGAAACAAACTGTAGAAGCAGCCCAACTTGAAATACAAGAAGATGAGCAAACTTTAACAAAGCTAAGAACGAACCCAGAAACTTATCATGATCCTTTAACACTCTTTAAATTGCAATTGTTACAACGAAAATTCATGTTAAATATCGACCAAAATAATGAACATATTGCTTCACAAGAAACAATAAATAAAACACCAACTGTTTAAATAAGAAAAACCAAGCAACTAATTCGCTTGGTTTTTCTTATTTCTAATTATCCATTTTCACATGTTCAAATGGATAATATATCGCCATGAGCTTTCCTAATACTTCTGTTCTATCAATGAGTCCTAAGCCGTTCCTACTATCCCTACTAACTAAACGATTATCTCCCATCACAAAAATTTTATTTTTAGGAATTGTAATCGGTCCAAAATCTTCAGTTAAATTGATAAGTAATTTTTCTGCCTGTTTTTTATTATTCTTTAAATACTCTTCGTTTTTCACTTGATGATTAACATATAATTGATCATTCTTCATCTCAATTACATCTCCTGGCAATCCAATAACCCTCTTCACGTAGAAATTATCTGTCTTCACGACAATAATATCCTCTCTCTCATAACTTTCAAATCTCTTTGCAAGTTTATTAATAATTACTTTATCTCCATCTTGTAACGTCGGCCTCATCGATGCGCCTTTTACAGTCGTAGGAAAAAACAAAAAGATTTTTGCCAAAAACACCAATAAGCATGCAATTGCAATTATTTCAAAGAATTCACGCAAACTCTTTTTCTTTTGCATCATTCCACCATCTCATCATCTTTTTATTTTTATTATAAGTACTCCGACTGGTGAATTTCCACAAAATTCTGAATTAAAACATTAGAATATTACAAATATAAAAATAATACCCCCTATAAATTTGCTATTCTTATATACTATATTTTTCATCTGCTAAGCAGGACCTTTTCTATGAAATTCATACTTATAAAATACTGTACAAATTAAACAAACAAATATAGTAGCATAGCAATAAAAAAGATACTCTCAAAATAGTCTATCAACTATTTTTGAGAGTATCTTTTTATAATCCTACATATACAATACACATCTGCGCTGCGACATATGTAAACCAAATCCAAAGTGGTTCATACTTCAGTTTGCGCCCTCCGATATCTGTCACGCCTATAATAAAATCAGAAATCACAAACAGTAAACCACCAAGTGCTGGCACCCACCATATTCCTATATTCTCGTAATATAAGGCGAATGCAAAACATGCCATTCCTCCAACCCACAAACCGTAAATTAGAGCCCCTATTGTAAAAAGTTTGTCTTGTTTTTCATTTCGAATAAAGAAAAACCACCCTATAATTAGAAAGAGTCCGTATACGAGTAAACCGATCCAAAAACCATTCCATGAAATACCTGTTTGTAAAAATGCTTTCACGTAGAAACAATGTGCAAGAGCGAAAGTAACCATTCCTCCAATTAATCGATGACCAATTGGAATTAATCCTGCCATAAATAAATCCCCTACAGTTGATAAAGTCATACCGAGTGCAACCCACGTACTGTACTCAACCGATGGATCTTGTAACCATATCCAAATTGCACTTCCTGTTAAAGAAAAACTAAGAATAAGACGAACCGCTAAAGGTAACGGCATATTATTTCTCGTTCTCTTCGTCTGTCCTATTGCATAAATTGCTCCCATTACAAAAAGAATAATTTGCCCGACTAACACAATGTAAAGTACATTCATAATATGTTCTCCTCAATAAATGCTTTTTCTATCTTTTTTTCGTTACATATAGCACGTTCTCCTTTTTCTATGTAAAAAAAGAAGAACAATGCTGTTCTTCCATTTTAATCGTTTTTCTGTTCTCTATGCTACTTGTTTTTCTTGCTCAACTTGCTTTTTAACCGGGTTACGATTTACTACAATAATTCCCGCTGCGACACATGCTAAACCAAATAGTACAAAGGAATGAATTGCTTCCCCTAAAATCAAACTTGATAGTAGCACACCAAACACTGGTATAAAGAACATATACATCGAGACTTTCCCTACTTTGTTATACTTCATAATTGTATTCCATATACAGAATCCCGCTGCTGATAAGAACGATAAATATATGAGCATAAGTATTGCATGTAGATTAAATGCGAATGGCATCATTCCAACTTGAAATGCACCTATACATAGCAACCCAATTGATCCGAAAATCATCTGATATGCTGTCATATACCCAATATCTAATGTTTTACTACCTTCTTTCGCTAATATGTTTCCATACGAATACATCATCGCTGCCCCAAGAAGTAATAAGCTACCTATTCCAAAATGAAATGATAAACTTCCATCACTCGGTACATTCACTAAAATCACACCGCAAAAACCGATAGCTACTCCAATTACTTTTCTCCTATTTAGAGCATCATCTTTATATAAAAAGTGTGCGAGTAAAATTTGAAAGAATGATGATGTTCCTGAAATAATCGCTCCTTCAATTCCTGAGCTGTAACTCATTCCAATATAAAAACATATATATTGAAGAAAAGTTTGAAATAAGCCAATTTGAACTAACTGCTTTCCTGTTCCTTTTTTGAACTTCATATCTCTTCCTAACGCTTTAAAAAATAATAAGAGCATTACACCAGATAAGAAAAAGCGATAGCCAGCAAATAATATTTGTTCCCCGACTTCTTGTGGCTGAATTCCAAGTTCAACATAGCTTAATTTAATAAAGGGAAATGCGCTTCCCCATAAAAATGTTGCTACTATTGCAGCAATAAACACGCCAATCGGATGGGTGAAAAATTTCTCTGTCTTCAACTTGATGTCTTCCTTTCCGACCTTTTTATGAACAATATTCATATATACCAAAGGAAATGCGAAAACACAAGTTTTCAGTTTATCCCGCTATTTACCGGGCAGTAAAACTCCCACCTCCAAATTCGGCTGGGGCAAAGAAGTTAGGTGGGAGCCGGGCTGCCCGTAAAAGCCCGATTGGTGAAGGCTAATAATCAGTGGGGGATGAACAAAACCCCCACTAATTAAAGTTTCACTTTATACTAAAACAAAAACATATCATCTAAGAAAAACATATGCTATACTATAGAATAATTACAACCTAATAACTATTAAAATCAGATTTAACAGAAATGCTGCTATCCATTATGGATGGCAGCTTTCGTCGTTTTATAGGGGTTTCGATTTTGATTCTTTTTCTCAATAAGAATTTGGAAGGAGCGAGTATTAATGAACGCAGAAGTAAAAACATTACAAGCACAAAAAGATATTTCTCATCCCTCTTTATGGGATACATTAAAGAAACATTATGAACTTATATTTGCAATCGCATCTGGTATTTTTATTTTAGTTGGCTGGTTATTCACAAAAAATGATGCAATAAGTGCAGGTATTACTTTCTATATCCTTGCTTATGTAATTGGAGGATTTGCAAAAGCGAAAGAAGGTATTGAAGACTCAATTGAAGAGAAAGAGCTAAATGTTGAAATGCTCATGATTTTTGCAGCTATCGGCGCCGCAGTTATCGGTTACTGGGCAGAAGGTGCTATTTTAATCTTCATCTTTGCATTAAGTGGAGCAATGGAATCTTATACATTAAGTAAAAGCCAAAAAGAAATTTCAGCGCTTCTTGATCTACAACCCGAAGAAGCATTACGTATTTCAAACGGAATTGAGGAACGTGTTCCAGTTGGACAATTACAAATTAACGATATTATTTTAATTAAGCCAGGTGAGCGCGTTCCTGCTGATGGCACAATTCATACTGGTGAAACAAATATTGATGAAGCTGCTATTACAGGAGAACCTATTCCGAATGAGAAAAAATTCGGCGATGAAGTATTTGCCGGCACTGTAAATTTACGTGGTGCTATTGAAGTTAAAATTACGAAGCCGAGCGATCAAACATTATTCCAAAAGATTATTCGTCTCGTTCAAAGTGCACAAAGCGAAAAATCACCATCACAACTATTCATCGAAAAATTTGAAGGAACATACGTAAAAGGTGTACTAATCGTTGTTGCGCTTATGATGTTTGTTCCTCATTTCTTACTTGATTGGAGTTGGAATGAAACGTTTTATCGCGCTATGATCTTACTTGTAGTCGCTTCTCCTTGTGCGCTAGTTGCAGCCATTACACCGGCAACTTTATCAGCAATTTCAAATGGAGCGAGAAACGGTATTCTCTTTAAAGGTGGTATTCATTTAGAATGTCTAGCTTCAGTAAAGGCGATTGCCTTTGATAAAACAGGAACATTAACACAAGGAAAACCTACTGTAACAGATGTATATGCTCGAGAAGGCATAGCAGAAAGTGAAGTACTTTCTATTACAGCAGCGATTGAAAGTCACTCTACACATCCTTTAGCAGAAGCGATTGTTAAATATGCAAAACATGCTTACGACATTACGATAAAAAAACCAGAAAACGTTGAAGATGTAACTGGTTTTGGATTAAAAGGAATATTAGAAAACAAAGCTTATAAAATTGGTAAAGCTGATTTTATCGGAGAAGAAATAAAAACATTCCATAATGGCATTTCTGCTTCACTTGAAAAAGAGGGGAAAACTGTCGTTTATATTAGTGATGAGGATGGTATTCTTGGACTAATCGCTTTAAAAGATACCCTTCGCCAAGAAACGATAGCGGCTATTCGTGATTTGCAAAGCATTGGTGTCGAAGCAATCATGATTACTGGTGATAATGAAGAAACAGCAAAAGCAATTGCCAATGAAAGTAATATAAAAGAATATTACGCATCATGTTTACCGGAAACAAAAGTTGAAACGATAAAGCAGTTAAAAGAAAAGTATGGCATAGTCGCCATGGTTGGAGACGGTATAAACGATGCACCTGCCCTTGCTACTGCTAGTATTGGTGTTGCAATGGGTGAAGGAACAGACGTAGCATTAGAGACTGCAGACGTTGTTCTTATGAAAAACGAATTATCTCGTCTCTCCCAAGCAATCCGTTTATCAAAACGAATGAACCGTATTGTGAAGCAAAACGTTATCTTCTCTTTAGCTGTCATTGCAATGCTAATTTGTTCAAATTTTTTACAGTTTTTAGCTCTTCCCTTCGGTGTTATTGGACATGAAGGAAGTACCATTCTTGTCATTTTGAATGGCTTACGATTATTAAAAGGAAATAAATAACGGGTCCCTGATGAAGGACCCGTTTTTTTAATGGTAGCTATTATGACCGTTCGCACTGCTGCTCGTTTTATGCTTTGGATGCGAACTACTCTTTTGTTTATTGTTACTTTTATTATTATGGTTCTTTTTATTATTACTCATGAAATATCCCCCCTGTTCCCTTTTATTATGGAACAAGAGCTCATTTTTCATTACGGGAATTATTGTCACCCGTTCTATAATGATGGAGTAAACCATTAATTTCACCACCAAGTAAAATCACCCACGCAGTTAAGTAAAACCATAACATTAAAATAATGATACCACCGAGACCACCATATGTATTAGCGTAATTTGCAAATTTATCTACATAATAGGCAAATGAGTACGATACCAAAATCCACCCTACAGTAGCAAATAAAGCCCCCGATATGACTTCTCTTCGCTTTAATTTCCGATCAGGTGCAAACGTATATAAAAAGCTAAACAAAGCGACCAAAACGAAGAAACTCGCTACTAAACGTACAATACTCCACACATAAGCAAAACTATCCGATAAACCAATTGCTTTAAACACTGCTGCACCAATTACTTGTCCGAATACTGGAACAATTAGCGCAAAGACAATCATAAAAATAATAGCTAATGTAAACACAATTGATAAAGCTCTTGTTTTAATAAAGGAGCGTGTTTCTGTTACATCATAAGCACGGTTAAAAGCATTCATAATCGCATTTACTCCATTAGAAGCAAACCATAACATCGATAGTAAACCGAATGATAATAAACCACCATTTTGTTCGTTTACAACTTTATCTACGTTTACTTCAATTAAGTTCATCGCATCTTCTGGTACGTACGGTTCTAATAAATTGAGCACACTTTCTGTTTGAAGGTCAATAAAGCCAAGAAGCGTAATTAAGAAAACAAGCCCAGGAAAAATCGCAAGCAAGAAGAAATAAGCGAGCTGTGCTGCTAAGCCCGCTACATCATCGCGCATCGTCCGGTCATATAAATCTTTCCCAAACGAAAAAGTGCGATTTCTTCTCACCTTTTCTAAAATTTTTCTCATATATGTTTAAACGCTTTTCTTCTCTTCTTTATCTTGCTTTAACTCAATGTACGCTTCAGTTTTTTTTTCCTCTGCATTTGAGTCTTTCATAAATAATTCACGCGCTTCTTTCATACCGCCATCTTCAGCAACTACCGGCTCTTCTTCTGCTTTAAGCTCATCTACCTTTGGAGATACAGCTTGAATTTCAATCGTTTCTGGCTTTTCTTCTCGCTCAACTTTTCTCTTACTAAAAATTTCTTTCGTTTCTTTTAACGTTTCTACAACAGACGGCGTCAATTTTTTAATTTCTGCTACTTTCGCTTTCACTACATTGAAATCAGCAAGTTCGCGTCCTTTATCTGTAACAGTTTGCACTTTTTCTTTTATCTTCGCATTTTCACCAATTTCAATCATCTTTGTTTTTGCTTTTTCTGCCGTGTTTTTTACTTTTTCACGGTTTTCTTTCTTTAACATAGATACAGCTACCCCTGCAGCTACACCAATCGCAATGTTTCGAGCAATATTATTTTTCTTTGCCATATTCCTTCACCCTTTCATTTCTTATATTAGAAAGTATTACTTTCTAAGCTTCCTCATATTCCTTGTTCATTTCGAATGAAAGCTAATAGCTTTACACACCCTTCTGTTACAAGGTCATACACTTCTTGGAAGTTCCCTGTAAAGTAAGGGTCAGGAACATCTGTCCAGCCACCATCTGGAACAAAATCGGACAGTCTACCAATATAGCCTCCAGTTTTACCAAAACTTTTTAAATCTGCTATATTCTTGTTGTCCATGGCAATAATATAATCAAACTTTGTTAAGTCTTCTTTTTCTACTTGCCGTGCTTTAATTCCTTCAAAAGCGACTTCATTTTCTTTTAAAATTTTTTGTGTTCCTTTATGTGGTGGATGACCAATATGCCAATCTCCAGTTCCTGCAGAATCAATGACAATTTTCTCTTCGAGTCCCTCTTTTACGACAAGATCTCGAAAAATTGCTTCTGCCATTGGAGAACGACAAATGTTCCCAAGACAAACAAACAATACTCGGACCATATTTTTGTTTCTTCCCTTCTTGGTGCATTTATTACCATATACTTATATAGTATAAACAACCAATTATTAAATATAAAGGAAATCCCTACTAATTTAATAGGATTGAAAAGTTTCATTAACGAAAATGATAAAAAAATGTTAAGATAACCTTATGTTATTTTAAAGGGGGACACTTCGGTGGATTTATCCGTAAAATCAGAAGCAAACGTTGAATATATGGTAGAAGCTATTAAAGAAAAATTACGCATGGTTAATGCTGGAGCAATGAGAGCTGCTAGTTTTAACGCAGAAATGTACGAGGACTTACGTGACATTTATGAGCATGTTATGAAACGTGAAACATTCAGTATTAGTGAAATGCAAGCTATTACTGAGGAATTAGGTACATTAATTAAAAAATAACAAAGAGCCTCACGTATTCGAGGCTCTTTTAATTTCAACAAATTCATGACAACTCTTCTCTTTTCCTCATCACATTCTAAAATACTGTACAATGAAAGTAGAACCTCACCTTAGATTTTTTCTCCATACATACTACTCTAAAAAAATTGCCACACTACCATTGCTAACTGTTTTTACTGGGGGTGCTTACTTATGAGCAATTGGTACAGTAAGACGAAAAATCAAACATTAATCGACCTAGAAACAAATGAACAGCAAGGTTTAACAGATGAAAACGTAAATGAACGTTTAAAGCAATATGGTTCTAATGAATTAGCTACCAAACAAAAACGTACTTTATGGCAGCGTGTTTTCGCCCAAATTAATGACGTCCTCGTATATGTCCTTATTATCGCTGCCCTTATTTCCGCCTTTGTAGGAGAGTGGGCAGATGCAAGTATTATCGCACTCGTTGTCATTTTAAATGCAGTTATTGGTGTCATCCAAGAGTCCAAGGCCGAGCAAGCCTTAGAGGCACTAAAGAAAATGGCAACACCTAAAGCCATCGTAAAGCGAGATGGTGAACTAAAAGAGATTCCATCTGAGCACGTCGTTCCAGGTGATATCGTTATGCTTGATGCTGGGCGGTATATCCCCTGCGATTTACGACTTATCGAAACTGCGAATTTAAAAATTGAAGAATCTGCTCTAACTGGTGAATCTGTCCCTGTCGATAAAGATGCAGTCTACCACCCTTCCATGCAAAGTGATGAGCAAGTACCATTAGGCGATCAAAAAAACATGGCATTTATGTCGACGTTAGTAACGTATGGACGTGGCGTCGGTGTTGCTGTTGAAACTGGGACGAACTCACAAATTGGCAAGATCGCTACCCTTTTACATGAAGCAGACGATGATATGACACCACTTCAAAAAAGCTTAGCACAGGTAGGAAAATATTTAGGATTTGTCGCTGTAGCTATTTGCGCTACTATGTTTCTCATCGGTTTTTTACAAGGAAGAGATACGTTAGAAATGTTTATGACCGCAATTAGTTTAGCTGTTGCAGCCATTCCAGAAGGCTTACCAGCTATCGTTTCCATCGTTCTTGCAATTGGTGTTCAGCGTATGATTAAACAAAACGTTATCATTCGTAAACTACCAGCTGTTGAAGCTCTCGGTTCTGTCACGATTATTTGTTCAGATAAAACAGGTACATTAACTCAAAATAAAATGACTGTTACTCACTTTTATAGTGATCGCACATACGACCAGCTAGAAAATTTGAATGTAAATAATGATGCACACCGTCTATTATTAGAAAATATGGTTTTATGCAACGATGCCTCTTACGGTGCCGACTCACAAACAGGGGATCCTACAGAAATTGCCCTTCTTGTTGCCGGAAGCTCTTTTAACATTCAAAAAGATCATTTAGAAAATAAATATGAACGTGTTAACGAATTGCCTTTCGATTCTGATCGTAAAATGATGTCAACTGTACATACGTACGATGAAGGCTACTATAGCATGACGAAAGGTGCTATTGATAAACTTTTACCTCACTGTAACCACATTTTTATAAATAATAAACTGGAGGTCCTAACAGATTCTGATAAAAATCAAATATTAGAAGCTGCCGGGTCGATGTCACAAGAAGCCTTAAGAGTACTTTCATTCGCATATAAACGATACGATTCAAACGATGTGGATATAAATCACCTCGAAGAAAATCTCATCTTTATCGGTCTTGTCGGTATGATTGATCCACCACGCACAGAAGTAAAAGATTCAATTACAGAATGTAAAAAAGCTGGTATTCGCACAGTTATGATTACTGGTGATCATAAGGATACCGCCTTTGCAATTGCCAAAGAACTTGGTATTGCTGAAGAAAAATCTGAAATTATGATCGGAACTGAATTAGATAACATTTCAGATACAGAGCTAGCAAGTAAAATTAATCACTTAAATGTCTTTGCTAGGGTTTCTCCAGAACATAAAGTGAAGATTGTAAAAGCATTACGTGCTGAAGGAAATATCGTTTCCATGACTGGTGACGGTGTAAATGATGCTCCTTCTTTAAAACAAGCGGATGTTGGAGTAGCGATGGGAATTACAGGAACAGATGTCGCAAAAGGCGCAGCAGATGTAGTTTTAACAGATGATAACTTCTCATCTATTGTGAAAGCTGTTGAAGAAGGAAGAAACATTTATCGTAATATTAAAAAGTCTATTCTCTTCCTCCTCTCTTGTAACTTCGGCGAAATTATCGCTTTATTTTTAGCCATTTTACTTGGCTGGGCGACACCACTACGACCTATTCACATTTTGTGGGTAAATTTAATTACAGATACACTGCCTGCATTATCACTTGGTGTTGATCCTGAAGATCCAGATGTGATGAAGGACAAACCACGACATGCGAAAGAAAGCTTATTTAGCGGCAGCGTTCCTTTTCTTATTTTCAATGGGGTTGTAATTGGACTTCTTACTTTAACAGCCTTTATCGTCGGGGCAAAGCTCTATACAGGAGATACAAATTTATTTCCTCTCTTCCCAGATCAAATTGATGAAGACGCTCTATTACACGCTCAAACGATGGCATTTGTCGTTCTTAGTTTTTCTCAACTCGTTCATTCATTTAACTTACGTTCAAGAACGAAATCAATTTTTTCAATTGGGATATTTACAAATAAATATTTAGTCTTCTCACTTCTAATCGGTGTTCTTATGCAAGTGTGTATCATCTCCATCCCACCTCTTGCCAATATATTTGGTGTGCATGCATTAACAATGCGAGATTGGGGATTTGTTCTTTTGTTAAGTATCATCCCGCTTGTTGTGAATGAAATCATTAAATTATTTAAGAGAAAATAAAGTGCAACTTGAATCAGTGGGGATTTTGTTCATCCCCACTAATTATTAGCAGGCAAATAGCGAATAAAAGGCACTGAGGAATATTCCTCAGTGCCTTTTTGTTTATCCTTGTAATTCTTTTTTAATGTTTTCTGTTAATGTAGCCATACGCTTACGACTTTCTTCACGCTCACGTTTATTTTGCTCTTCAATTTGTTGTGTTTCTTGCATACCTCTTGAAATAATGTTCCAAGTTTCCTCAAGTGTTTCCATCTTAATACTAGAAGAACCTGATATTCTCGCTACTTCCACACTTTGAGTTGCGATATTTTGTGCATTTTTCTTAAGTAATTCATTTGTACGGCGATCAAGTTCAGCCATAGAGTCCGCAACAAGCTTTTGACGTTTCGCATTTACCGCTTGAATGATACCATTTTTAAAGATAGGAATCGTTGTAATAAATGCTGTATTGATTTTACCGATTAATTTATTGTTACCGCGTTGAATCATACGAATTTGTGGCGCTGTTAATAGAGCAACCATACGTGCTTTTTCTAAATCATCAATACGTTGTTCTAAAATTTCAACAGAGTTTTTAAGCGATTCTAATTCAATACCTGCTAACTGATCATTATTACGTATGCGTTCTTCGTACATCGGAACTAACTCTGTATTTAAACGCTCTAATAACATTTCTCCTGCTACTACGTATTTTTCTAAGTCTAAATAATACTTTAAGTTTTGCTCATATAAACCATCTAACGTACCAATTGATTTTTTCATTTCATCTTGATACTTCGTAATTTCTACGTATACTTTATCCATTTCGCGACCCATCGTCTGATACTTACTAAAGATTTGTTCAATCATTTTATCTGCTTTTTTGAACATACGTGAGAAGAAACCACTTTTCTCTTCCGCAAAGTCTTTACTATCAAATCTGTCCATAATTTTACCAAGCTGTTTTAATAATTCACCAGAGTCTTCTACTTTCGATAAAGACATTGTATGTAAAATTTGATCAGCGAAACGTGAAATCTCCATAGAAGGCTCTTTTCCAAGCTCGATTAATTCTAATTGGTCTTTAATGTCTACTGCATTATAAATACGTTGTACTTCAGCATCTTGTCTAAGCTGCAAGCGAACATCTTGTGCGGTTTGCTCATTCAATTCTGTTTTCGAATCTAGTACGACTGGGTTATTCATATGGTATTCTCCCTTTCCTTATAAAAATGGACGAAATAGTCCTTTTATTGTTTGTGATAAATTTTTATAGGCTGATGAACCATGAAATTCAAGATCGAAATTAACTTCTTCAAGCCAATGTGAATCAAATGCTCCTGATTCAATATACGGTTCAATATCGTTTCTCCCCGTTGGATTAAAGTGGAATACATCTACTCCAATTTGATTTAAAAATAGTAATAACACAGCATCAGAACGACTTAATTCTCCGCTCTTCTCATTATTAAATATAACAATTTTCGGTACTTCTTGCGAATAATCAAATTTCTCAAGCTGCTCTAAAATGTTCGGTGGTATTTGAGAGAGTTGTGCGAAAACATACAGTGCTACATCTTGTTTCGTCTCTTTCGCAATTGGTTTACACATTCCACTTTCACACGTATGGATGATTGCTTCTGCAATACCATGTTGTAATCCTTCTGGTAAACGCTTATGTGGCCACCAATGGCTGTTCATAATTAAATCCGGATGTAACTTCCCCCCGCGGTCCAATGCATCTCGATAATGATATTGGAAATTCGCTTTTTGTTCTTTCGTAAACGGGAATGTATTAATCAAGAAACTGTTATCAAATGATGTAACAGCCTTTAATCGCTGAAAATATTCTTTATCATTCTTTGAAACACCTGATATTTTTGCAAATAAAGAAGGAATATAAATATGTTTATTTTCAACAAAGAATGTTGGACGTACAAATGCCTTTTCTTTCGTAATTAAAAAAAGTTCATCGTACGTCGTTTTGAGCGTACGGGCTACAGGTGTATACGAACGGAATTGCCACGGTTTGTATAATAATGAATTATCGTGGTGAAGTACTTGCTCGATTTCTTTTGAAGCTTGATAAGCTACCGTTGCGACGCGTTCACGACGCCGATCAGGAAATGGTTCCAATGAAATACGGCCGGAATGTGCTACGACAAAGGTCTTTCCTTCCTCATCTACACTCTCAAATCCATCTTTTCCTTCTGGGTGATAATAAAGCACATCGCAGCCGAGCATAATAAGAAAGTATAAGAAATATATACGACTCTCCGTCGCATCACCGTACCAAACGATACGCGGCATTTGTTTCTTATAATTAATCGTAGAGAACCACTTCGCTACGTAATTTTCACTTAATTTAATCATATCGATTAAGAAACGCCGGAATCCTTCTGTTTTTAAAGATTGATTATGTTGTTTCTCATACAATTTCAAGATAGAAATAAACGTCGTATGTATATAATGCTGTAAATCAGGATTGTCTACTTGCGGTAATAGTTGTTTCCCAGACAAATGTGCTACAAGCCTATTTACTGTAAGTCCATTCGGCGCTTCTTGATGTAATGCAAAAACTTCTTGAATATGGCGCAGTTTTTCGGGATCAATCACCTTATTTAAATTTTGTTCATGCAAAACCTCGATCCCTTTTGCTTCACTATAATCAAATAGCTCATTGAAATATTCATCTACATCATTAGGAACACCAAGAATGCGAGTTGCTATATAACTAAATTTCATCTCATTCTCTGTCAGTTCGTATTGTGGGCGTTTTTCTAAAGGCGCTTCAAATTGCTTTAAATCTGATTCATCTTTTAATGCACATGGTTGAAGTGTAAAACGTGAAAACACAACAGTTCACCTCCAAAAACATTTACGTTTTTTATAAAGTCTCTCTTCTATTATAAACTATTTTTAGTTATAAAAAATGGGCGCTCGCATAACGAGCAAACCCATTTCAATTATTTATGTTCATTTTTAGTAGCTGCAACTTCTTCTTTAGCTTGTCCAGAATTCTTCATGTAGTGAAGTATAAATGTTGCTCCAAACGCTATAACTAAAATAATAAAGAACAGCATATGACTTACTTCAATATGAACGACAGACAATAGCATTTTTGCTGCAATAATTAAGATTAAAATATATGCTGTCGTTTCAAGTTCTGGAATACGCTCTAACAATTTTAAGAATACGCCAGCGATACCGCGCATCATTAAAATACCGAGCATTCCACCTAATAGTAAAATCCAAACTTCATTCGATACACCAAATGCAGCAAGTACACTATCTACAGAGAATGCGATATCCATTAACTCAACCATCGCAACCGTTCCCCAGAAGACACCAAACATTCTGAAGAGAATACTATTTTGGTTCATACCATGAGCTTCCTCTTCTTCTGCATTACCTTTTCGTTTATCAATGAAGTATTTAATTGATAGCCAAGCTAAGTAAAGTGCACCTAACACTTTTACCCATGCTAATTTAATTAAGAACATTCCGATTCCAATTGCAATAAAACGGAATACATAAGCTCCAATAAGTCCATAGAATAATGCTTTTTTTCGTTTTTCTTCTGGAAGATGTTTTACCATTACCGCTAACACAAGTGCATTGTCAGCAGATAATAACCCTTCAAGTACAACAAGTGTACCTATTAACCCCCAAGATACTGGATCTTGTAACACTTTAATCCACATGTCCAAGTCGAAAAACTGAGCATACGTATCAAGGATTCCTTGCAAAATACTCATCTTACCTTTATCCCCTATTCTTTGCTAGATTTATAGAAAGGTCAAAAAAAGGAAACGAATACCGTTTCCCTTCTTATGCATCCAAGCCATACGCTCTTACAAGCGCACCTAATCCACCTTGGAATCCACTTCCTACTGCACTAAACTTCCACTGTCCATTATGACGATATAATTCACAAAAGACAACTGCTGTTTCAATGGAGAAATCTTCCCCTAAATCAAAACGAAGAACTTCTTCGTTTGTTTCTTCATTTGCTAAACGAACGAATGCATTTGCAACCTGTCCAAAGTTTTGATTACGGCCTTCTCCATCATAAATTGTAACTGTAATAGCGATTTTATGAACATCTGCTGGAACCTTTTTCAAATCGACAACAAGTTGCTCATCATCACCTTCACCTGCACCTGTACGGTTATCTCCTGTATGTAAAACTGATTCACAAGGAGACTGTAAATTATTATAGAAAATAAAATCAGTTTCCTTCGTGCATTTCCCGTTCGCATCTAATAAAAAGGCAGATGCATCTAAATCGAAATCAGATCCACCATCATAAGATTTAATATCCCATCCAAGACCAATTACTGCTCTTGATAAACCTGGGCTTGTTTTAGCTAAATCGATTTTCTGTCCTTTTTGCAATTGAATAACCATATATATTCACCTCTATATCTTAATTTTAAAAAATATATCCATCAGTAAATATGCGTTTCACTGATGGATATATAAATCTATTACTCTACATCTAAACCAAAGTTATTACATAGAGAACCTAATCCACCTTGGAATCCACTTCCGATTGCATTGAATTTCCACTCACCTGCGTGACGGTATAATTCGCTTACTACTACAGCTGTTTCAATAGAGAAATCTTCTCCTAAATCATAACGAATTAATTCTGCATTCTTTTCTTCATCCATAATACGTACGAAAGAATTAGAAACTTGTCCGAAGTTTTGGCTGCGGCCTTCTCCATCATAAATTGTAATTGTGAAACAAATGCGCTCAATGTTAGCAGGAACATTTTTTAAGTCTATTTTAATTGCTTCATCGTCGCCTTCACCTTCACCTGTACGGTTATCTCCTAAATGCTCTACAGCACCATTCGCACCTTTTGGGTTATTATAGAAGACGAAATCCTCTGCACCTGAAACTTTACCGTTAGCACCTACTAAGAAGATACTAACATCTAAATCGAAATCATTTTGTCCGTCATAACGATTCGTATCCCAACCAAGTCCTACAAGAACTTTCGAAAGACCTGGATTTGTTTTTGTTAAGTCTACCTTTTGTCCTTTTTTCAATGAAATAGATGCCATATTATACTATTCCTCCTTGGTTTATTTTATTGGTAACGTGATACAATCTCACTTAAGTTTTTATCTTGTGTTCCTTCTCCAACTGCTGAAAACTTCCATTCGTTTCCGTGTCGGTACATTTCACCTGCAATTAAAGTCATTTTGCCAGCATAATTATCTGACAAGTTATAACGCGCTAATTCTTCACCTGTTTGTGGGTTTTGAATACGAATATATGCATTGCGAATCATCCCAAAGTCTTGACGACGATTTACACAGTCATAAATATTTACAACGAATACTAAACGATTAATACGGCTCGGAACTTTATGTAATTCTACGAAAATTGTTTCGTCGTCACCAGCGCCTTCACCTGTTAAATTATCTCCTGAATGAATAATACTACCACAAGTAGAAAGTTTATTTCCGAAGTAAACTAAATCATTTTTGTTTAAAAAACGATCCTCTTCTAACATAACAACTGATGCATCACAATCTACATTTGGTTTACTTCCAAATAACGAAGACAGAAATCCACCTGATTGCCCAATTGGATCCCAGCCTAAGCCAACCTGTAGTTTTGCTACTTTTGGTTGTCCTTTCGTTAAATCGATTTTTTGACCTTTTTCTAAAATAATAGGCATGAAGTTTCTTCCTTTCTACAAAGCATTTTCCGAATCGGAAAACATTGTATTCTTCTCTTATATTGTAGCATTATTTATCTAATGAGAAAAAGGATAAATTCTCAATTATATGAAAACAGATACTATATTTATTTATACTGATGTAATAAGTGGTAAATAGAGCCAATCATTCCTGCACAATTACCGCTTTGCGCAAGTTTAATCTCACAATTACTATAAATCTCTTGATTTAAGTATGTTCCTATCTCTTCCTTCACTTCATTTAAGAAATCATCGCCTCTTTCAGTAATTCCCCCACCAATAATAATCATTTTCGGATTAAAAATATAAGCAAGATTGCTAATACCAATCGCCAAATGTTTAAAGAAAATCTTCACGGCTTGAGTAACACCGCTATCACCCTTATCATATAATTCGAAAATTGTTTTACCATCCCACTCCTTTTTACCTTTATATCTTCGTACAAGATGAATTAATCCCGAAATTGAGGCAACCTCCTCAAAAGTTTTCCCTTCTATTAACATGTTCCCCCATTCCCCAGCTCCAAACGAATGTCCACGGTATAACTCCCCATTTATAACAATTGCTCCACCAATGCCCGTTCCAAGCGTAAGCATAATAAAATCGCTTTCTCCCCTCCCTGTACCTTTCCATTTCTCGCCTAAGGCTGCACAATTAACATCATTTTCAATAGATACAGGAACTTTTAATACTTCTTGTAATCTCTCAACAATAGAAATATTAGCATAATGCGGAATATGATCCACACCTCCCGTTATAACTCCTTTATCAATATCAACAATTCCCGCTGTACTAATACCAATTCCGGAAATAGTATGTTCAGTCATTAACTTTTTTGATAAATATATAAGCTTTTGAACAATTTGTTCCCCGCCCAAGTGAATTTCTGTTGAGACCTTTTTATGTATTAGTACTCCCCCTATTTCTGAAACAATTCCATATTTAATTTGCGTACCACCAATATCAAATGCAATATATTCTTTCATCCGTTGCCACTTCCTCTACTGTTATGAGTATAAGTTCTCCATCACTCTACTATTTGCAAGGAATTTACATTAACTCTTTTCTCCCTTTAGAAATACACCACCTTTTTCTATATATAGTTTTTTTTGCATAAAACTCTTTTTCCTATGAAATATTACAAAGGGGTGTATTTTAGATGGAACAATAATTTTTTCTTCAGGAGGAAAACAATGACAAAAATATTCATTTTAGCATCAACACTTTCTTTATCCTTTTTTAGTGGCTTAAATATTGGTAATGCTGCAACTGAAAATTTCCATCCAATAACAAACGCTATTGTACAAAATAACGATAATTTAGCAGAAGGTAATTCAAAAGATAATAATAAACCTCCAGGAAACAATGGTTCTCAGGACGATAGTGGTTCTGACGGCAGTGGTTCTGACGGCAACGGCTCTGGTGGAAATGGTTCTGGTGGTAACGGTTCTGGTGGTAACGGTTCTGGTGGCAACGGTTCTGGTGGTAACGGTCCTGACGGCAACGGCTCTGGTGGCAATGGTTCTGGCGGCAGTGGTTCTGACGGCAGTGGTTCTGGTGGCAATGGTTCTGGTGGCAACGGTTCTGGTGGCAGTGGTTCTGGTGGTAACGGTTCTGGTGGCAATGGCTCTGGTGACAATGGCTCTGGTGGCAATGGCTCTGGTGACAACGGCTCTGGTGACAACGGCTCTGGTGGCAACGGTTCTGGTGGTAACGGTTCTGGTGGCAATGGTTCTGGTGGCAACGGTTCTGGCGGCAATGGTTCTGGTGGCAACGGTTCTGGTGGCAATGGTTCTGGTGACAATGGCTCTGGTGGCAACGATTCTGGCGGCAACGGTTCTGGTGGCAATGGTTCTGGTGGCAGTGGCTCTGGTGGCAGTGGCTCTGGTGGCAGTGGCTCTGGTGGCAGTGGCTCTGGTGGCAATGGCTCTGGTGGCAACGGCTCTGGTGGCAGTGGTTCTGGTGGCAGTGGCTCTGGTGGCAACGGTTCTGGTGGCAACGGTTCTGGTGGCAGTGGTTCTGGTGGCAACGGTTCTGGTGGCAGTGGTTCTGGTGGCAGTGGTTCTGGTGGCAGTGGCTCTCAGGGAGGCAACCGTGTTAAAGGCGACAGCAGTTCTCAAGGTGGCAATGGCTCTCAGGGAGGCAACCGCGTTAAAGGCGATAGCAGTTCTCAAGGTGGCAATGGCTCTCAGGGAGGCAACCGCGTTAAAGGCGATAACGGCTCTCAAAATGGTAAAGTAAAAGATAATTCAGTAAAACAAGGTGATAAGTTACCTAATACTGCAACACATTATCCTGCTTCTATTTTAATTGGTCTTTCAACATTCCTAATTGGTGTGTTACTATTTATTCGTCGTAAAAACGCAAAATAAAAACATCATCCTTCCATCTAAAAAATACATGTAATAAATTATAAGACTAAAAAGGACTTTGGATTGCATTTTATTATGCAATCCAAAGTCCTTTTTATCATCTATAAGAAAGCGTATTAATACGCTTTTCCCCAATACACCGTCTGCTTCGCTTTTTTACTACAGCAAATACATTCGTCAGCTAAACTTTCTTGTTCGAACGGAATACAACGTGAAGATACTCCAACTTCTTCTTTTAGTTTTTCTTCACAAGCTAGTTCTCCGCACCACATTGCTTTAATAAACCCTTGTTTTTCATCAGCTATTTTTTTCATCTCTTCGAAATTCGTCACACTATAAGTACTCTCATCTCTAAATACTTTTGCT
Organism: Bacillus sp. NPDC060175; assembly: GCF_042728695.1. NCBI lineage: Bacteria > Bacillati > Bacillota > Bacilli > Caryophanales > Bacillaceae > Bacillus > Bacillus sp. NPDC060175. The sequence continues at coordinate 34,550 of NZ_JBHWYR010000009.1, read as the reverse complement.
TTACTAAATAAAGAATGATGAATCTCCTCAAGTAATGATGGGATGCGCTCTTCTAATTGATCCATTGCTATAAACTCTTTTTCTTTCGTATCTCGCCTTACAAGTACAACTTGATTCTTTTCAATATCCTTTGGACCAACTTCTAATCTAATTGGAACACCCTTCATTTCATACTCATTAAATTTCCAGCCAGGTGTTTTATTACTAGCATCTATTTTTACTCTCGCAACCTTTTGAATATGCCCTTGCAACTCTGTTGCTTTTTCTAAAACTCCTTCTTTATGCTGAGCAATAGGTACGATAACAACTTGTAATGGTGCAACTTTTGGCGGCATTACAAGTCCGTTATTATCGCTATGAACCATAATAAGTCCACCTATCATTCTTGTTGATACACCCCAAGATGTTTGGTGTACGTATTGCCACTTACCATTACGATCTAAAAACTTAATATCAAACGCTTCTGAGAAGTTCGTTCCAAAGTTATGAGATGTTCCTGTTTGAAGTGCTTTTCCATCATGCATTAAACTTTCAATCGTATAAGTTGCCTTCGCTCCTGCAAACTTTTCTTTTTCTGTTTTTTGCCCTTTAATAACCGGAATCGCTAAATACTCTTCACAAAAAGCAGCATATAGATTTAAAATATTTAATGTTTCAATTTGAGATTCTTCTGCCGTTTCATGAATCGTATGACCTTCTTGCCATAAAAATTCAGTTGTACGAAGGAATGGTCTCGTCGTCTTCTCCCAACGAACTACTGAACACCACTGGTTATATAACTTTGGTAAATCATTATATGATTGAACAATTTTTGAAAAATGCTCACAAAATAGAGTTTCAGATGTAGGACGTATACAAAGTCTTTCCGCTAACTTTTCATCCCCGCCATGTGTAACCCATGCTACTTCAGGAGCAAACCCTTCAACATGATCCTTCTCTTTTTGCAATAAACTCTCTGGGATGAACATTGGCATATACACATTTTCATGGCCAGATTCTTTTAACTTTTCATCCATTACTTTCTGCATATTCTCCCATAAGGCATAACCGTACGGACGCAGAATCATACACCCTTTTACACTTGAATAATCAACAAGTTCAGCTTTTTTTACAATATCGGTATACCACTGCGCAAAGTCCTCTTCCATCTTCGTAATGGCTTGCACTTGTTCTTTTGCCATAGTCAGTCTTCCTCCTTCTAGAAAATACAAAAAAGCCCGCGCCCCTAAATAGGGACCGAGCTTTGCCGGCGTTACCACCCTGATTCATACACAAAAATTGTATATGCTCTCTTTTTGATAACGGGAATTTCCCGCTGCATATGCAGAACTCAAAGGTAGGTTCCATATCGCCTTTTTAAGAATCTTCCAGCCAAAAGGATTCTCTCTCTGTAAAAAGGTAAGACATGTACTATTCCTTTTTCATCGTTATAACAAAATAAATTTGTTGAATATCATAATATAAATTTCATTTCAAAACAAGAGCCAATTTTCTTATTTTTATACATTATTTTCAATTATCACTGTTTTATACATAACTTTTCCGAACTATTTTTACAAGTTGATGAGCAACCATACCAATTAGTGTACCAATTAAAACGAAGAAACAAATAAATCCGTATCCCATTCCTTCCCATCCACCAATAGCGATCATTGTTACAGGAAAGAAAGCTAAACAAAGAAGTACTAAACTAAGTGCAAATATAATATCAAACTGTTTGTCTGGAAAACGTTTCTTTAGTAAATATGACATAAAAAATACAAGGAGAATCGTGACCCCACCAATGATGTAAAAGATACCAAATCCATCTAACCAATCCATGGTATTCCCTCCTTCCATTCATTCCCTTATACTTATTATATGTTTAATTTTTCTGAAAATAAACAATAAAATTTTATTCAGAAATACATTTTTATTACCAGGTATTAATAGTAATATATAAGAATAGGTTTTATATAATCAGGAGGTAAATTTTATGGATAAAGCATTAACAAATCACGTCATTATTTTATCTTTCGACTGCTTATCAGCTTTAGATTTTCCTATATTACAAAAACTACCTAATTTCAAAACTTTAATAAAAAGGGGCGCGATTGCAAAAAAAGTGGAGCCAATTTATCCTTCTGTAACATATCCAAGCCACTCAACAATCGTAACCGGTAATTATCCTAATAAGCATGGTGTTGTCAGCAATACATTACTTCAACCAGGACGTGAGTCACCAGATTGGCATTGGTATCGAAAGTCCATTAAAGGAACAACTTTATATGATGAAGCACGCAAAGCAAATTTAACGACAGCAGCCCTTCTATGGCCTGTTACTGGAAGAGCAAATATCGATTACAATTTACCAGAAATTTTTCCAAATAGACCGTGGCAAAATCAAATTTTAGTTTCATTATTTAGCGGTAGCCCGCTATATCAATTAGATTTAAATCGTCGCTTCGGCCATATACGAAATGGATTGTCACAGCCTGAGCTTGATGATTTCGTCCTTGCTTCTGCCGTACATACAATTCAGACGAAAAAGCCTAATGTTATATTTGTACATTTCACTGATTTAGATACTCAAAGACATTACCATGGCTTCGAGTCCGAGGAAACAGTAGCTGCAATCCATAGACACGACGAACGCCTTGGAAAAATTATTCACGCATTAAAAGAAAGCGGGATATACGAAGAAAGTACAATTATTGCACTTGGCGACCATAGCGCTTTAAGTGAAAACAAAGCAATCCAATTAAATGTCCTATTCCGTCAAAAAGGACTTATATCCGTAAATAAAAGTGGAAAGTTACTAGATTGGAAAGCTTATTGCCAAAGCTGTGATGGATCTGCCTACGTACATGTAAGAGATAAAAATGATACTGAAACGATTAAAGAGATTCAACTTCTTCTTGAAGGGCTTCTTCAAGATAAACAAAATGGAATTGAATTTATTCTGCACGATGAAGATGCAAAAGAACGTGGTGCTGATGGTAATTGCTTATTTATGCTAGAAGCCATGGAAGGTTATTACTTCATTGAAAATTATACAGGTGATTTCATAAAAGAAATTACTAAAAAAGATGTTACTTCTAGTAAGAAATATACATTTGGAACACACGGATATTCCCCAACAAAACCTAACTATGAAACAATTTTTATGGCTGCTGGGAAAGGCATAAAAAGTGGCGTTACAATCCCGTATATGAGACTGATTGATGAAGGTCCCACTATTGCTAGGTTACTCGGTTTGCACTTAGGTGAAACAGACGGAGCAATTGTAGAGGATTTACTTCAATTGTAAAGAACTGTGTATATATGTAAAAGTTATGTAAAAATCATCACTGTTTCTCTTTTTACAATTTTTATTTTTGTACACTGATAGTAGAACAAATTTAAGGGGGAACATTATATGAAAAAAATGTCCAGACAAGAAAAAAGCTGGATATTATATGATTGGGCAAACTCGGTATATTCGCTCGTCATTACAACTGCATTATTTCCAATTTACTTTAAAGCAGCTGCAAAAGAAGCTGGATTATCTGGTGCAACTTCAACAGCCTATTGGGGATATGCAAACTCGTTCGCTACACTTTTAATTTCTATACTCGCTCCTATTCTCGGTACAGTTGCTGATTATAAAGGATTTAAAAAACGATTTTTCACATTCTTCTTTGGGCTTGGTATCGTATTTACAAGTATGCTAGCAGTTGTTCCAACATCTCAGTGGTACTTATTACTAGGATGCTATATGCTCGCATTAGTTGGCTTTGCTGGAGCAAATATTTTTTATGATGCATTTTTAATAGATGTTACATCTAAAGATAGAATGGACCGAATTTCTACAAGAGGCTTTGCATTAGGTTATATTGGGAGCACAATTCCTTTTATCGGTTGTATTGCTCTTATTATTCTTGCTCAAAAAGGAACTATCCCCTTATCAGTCGGCATTGCTAGTCAAATTTCTTTCGCAATAACAGCTCTTTGGTGGGGACTATTTACAATTCCAATGCTAAAAAATGTAGAGCAAACACACTATATTGAACGCCATCCAAGACCAATTGCAATGAGCTTCAAGCGCCTTGCTAATACTTTTAAAAATATTAAAGAATATAAAACTGTATTTATGTTCCTAATAGCTTACTTTTTCTACATTGACGGGGTAGATACAATTATCACTATGTCTACTGCTTACGGAACAGATCTCGGCATTAGTGCAACTAATCTATTAGTCATCTTATTTGTAACACAAATTGTCGCTTGTCCATTCGCTTTATTATATGGAAAACTATCGGAAACATTTACCGGTAAAAAAATGCTATATGTCGGTATTATTATTTATATCATTATTTGCACATATGCTTATTTCTTAAAAACGACACTAGATTTCTGGATTTTAGCAATGCTGGTTGCTACTTCTCAGGGCGGGATTCAAGCACTTAGCCGTTCTTATTTCGCAAAACTAGTACCGAAAGAATCTGCAAATGAATTCTTCGGGTTTTATAATATCTTTGGTAAATTCGCAGCAATTATGGGTCCAGTATTAGTAGGTGTCACAACACAATTAACAGGAAAAACGAACGCTGGTGTCCTTAGTATTATTGTCCTATTTATTATCGGCGGATTCTTATTAACTAGAGTACCTGAAAATGATACGTCCGTTACACCACCTAATCCGAAAACTAAAACAATATAAGAAAAAGATCCTCTTCAAACGAGAAGAGGATCTTTTTTATTTTTAACGATAACGTCGTACAATTAAAAACTCTACAGCCTGTACAAAAATAGTTTATCGACAGTTGTTCCTAATACTTCTGCTAACCGGAATGCTAGCGCTAAGCTTGGATCATACTTATTATTCTCAATTGCATTTATCGTCTGTCTTGATACGTTACACTTATCAGCTAATGCACCTTGTGAAATATTCTTTTCAGTGCGTAATTCATAGATTTGATTTTTCACACCGTTTCTCCTAACCTGTAAAATCATTTTTACAACATCAGTATATAGTTGGTACATTTCATTGTCAAAAGATTTCCATAGAAAAAGGAAGCAAACATGCTCCCTCACGATACTTATTTCGAAATTAAAGAATTGGTTAACTCCTTTTGATTTGCGTCTTCTTCTTTATTTATAATATTTTCACTTATCTTCATGCGTAAAACTGGTACAATCGCTAATAAAACAAATGACATCGCTATACAAAATACAATAACTAGTGAAGTCATTTCCTTCAATCCCCCAGCTAGTGAAGTTCCAATTAGCATTGCACCCATAAACAGTGGTAAAATTGTCCCATTTACCCTTCCAATCATATTTTCTGGTACAAGTTGAATCATAATCGTACCGACAACGATATTGACACAGGCTAAACAAATACCTGTTCCAAATCGCATCAAACTAGTAACCCAAAATGATGTAGACAACCCTTCGACTAAAAATGAGATTGCTAATATACTCATACCAAATACAAACATCTTTTTCGGATTTACTTTTGAAGCGAAAACTGCAGCAACAATACCACCGATTAGCATACCTATTCCATCCGCTGCTGCTAAATATTGAACAGCTTCTTTTTCCATGCCTAAACGTTCGATTACAAGGAATACTTCTAATGGGTTCGTTAATCCGACTGCTAAACCAATAATAGTAAAAGTAATTGTAATCATACGTAAATTTCGCGTGTGAAGAACGTATTTCCATCCTTCTTTTATATCATTTTTTAATGACCCTCTCACTGCTTGCTCTTGTTCAACCCATTTTGGTAAAAACGAAAGGACAATAGCCGATAACAAAAATAAAATGATCAAGCTATATAGTGACGTAAATAAACCAAGTTGTGTATACACAATTGACCCTACAACTGGTCCGAAAATCATAAATAACGACTGTAACGTTTGGTTAAATGCAATAGCATCCGCTACCTGTTCTTCTTTTACATAACGCTTAAATATACGTGAAGATGACGGTTGAGAAAACTGACCTACAATTGCGGAAACGAGTGTTGCGAAAAATATAGCCTGCCAATAATCAAGCTTTAACAACAAGAAAATCCCTATAATAGATAGTACACTTAATACATCTCCAGCAACCATCGTTCTCTTCGGATTCCAGCGATCTGCTAATGCACCACCGATGAATGAAAAAATAAAAATTGGTGCATATTCCATAACCGACAATAAAGAAACTGAAACCGGATCATTATTCGTTCGCTCCATAATAAAATACAAAAGAGCCATATTTCTGATCCAAATTGCAAATTGTTGTAAAATATCAGATGCCATAACGAGCATAAATGCTCGGTTTTTAAATAGAGTCTTCATCCTCATTCCTCCTTTTATAAACCGACCGTTCAGTCTAATTTATTTTGTAAGAAAAGCCGCTGACTTATTATTCAGCTGCCATCCCTTTTAACAATACATCTATTGCCTTTTTATAAATTCGTTTTAGCTCTTGGTAATCTAACTCATAGTAAAGTACTCCAAGCCCTGATAATAGCCCATTCACAATATACATGAGATCGCGAGTATTATCTTCACGGAACTCTCCAGACTTTATGCCTGTTTCAATTAATTTCTCAAAAATAATATACGATTCTCTAGTTAGAGCTAACATTTCATCTAAAATCTCTTTACTTACAACTTGGCTCATAGAAAATTCTTCTATTGCACTAGAAATAGGTTGCTGTATGTCCTCTACATAATATTCTGCGAGACCATATAATTTCTCAATATTAGTAACATACAACTTCTCTTTTTCATTCCATTTCTCAAGCCAATCATACGTATGCTGTTTCACTACAAATAAAAATAATTCTTCTTTACTTTTAAAGTGATAATAAATACTTCCTTTACTTCGCCCTGTAACTTCACAAATATCTTCCATAGATGTAGCTGCATAACCTTTTTGTGAAAACAGACTTTCTGCTTTATATGCAATTTCTTTCTTTATCTCTTCTGCACTTCTTCTCATATTCACACCTCACTAAACCGACCGTTCAGTCTAATAATAACAAATGAAAAACCTCTATCGCAAGAGGCTATATCCCTTATTTAAGAAAATGTATTTTCAAACCAAACTCAACTGAAATGTATTGCTCCAAATTCAATCCCGGTTTTAACAAGAAATACACCTCCAGCAACTAATATGAATAATGCCACTTTCCCTTTGTTTTTTACTTTCGATCCCCTTCCCCTCATTACGTTTATAAAATTTAAACAAACGTTTGTTTAACTGGTGTTATGTATATGTAAGCCAACTAATCAAACGTTTGTTTAAAAAGAAATACGCCCATATAAGGCGTATTCTCATCAATCCCCGCCACCACCGCAGCTACCTCCACTATCTCCGCCAAAAGATCCTCCGCAATCATGCGAGCCACCATCATGTGAACTATCACTATCAGATCCAGCAAAGAAAAATGATGGTGATGAGCTGTTAGACGTACTATGTGTATTACTCTTTTTAGTAAGATTTACTCTTCGTTTATTTGATCTAACTGATGCTGCAATCATCCAAATTAAAACACAAAATAGTAATGCCGCTATAACAAACCCCATATAAAAACCTCCCTTATTTTTCTAACAACTGAAGTACTCTCTCAATATTTTCAAGTGAAATAAAGCGCGATTCACGAAGAATTTCTTTCCCATTATAAAATAATAAAACTGTCGGCCCTGTAAGTACTGAATACCGCCCTGCAATCTCTTGCATGTCTTGTAGTAATATCTCTACTTTCTCTACGTGATCATAATTCTCTAATACGTAGTTTACTTTTCTTAACATGACATCACAAACACCACAATTTTCCGTTTTAATAAACAAAAGTACTAATTGTTGTTCTTCAATATATGTTGCTAATTCTTCTATCGTTTCAAATTTACTCATCTTATCCCTCTTAACGTAATTTACGAAATACTTTATCTTGATACATATGAAATGCTGAACTATCTTTAACCTTTCTCTTTTCCATTAACTGCTGAAATCGCAGCGTTTTTACCGTTAACTCTTCTTGTAATTTCTTTCTCTCTTCCTCATCATAGCAACAAGCGATTAAATCCTCTATTTTCAATATATCTTTTTGCATTTCCATTTCTGGTGGAATCATCCCTGCATTTTTCAAGATTTTATAACTCATTCTTAATTTTGGAGGTACCATTGAAAGATCTTCTAATTGTAGTGGTTTTCCTTGTCCCGGAATATTATCAAGATCACCATCCCGTATTGCTTGACGAATTTTTTCCTCAGCAATGTTCAAAAACACATCCACACTATCCCTCCTTTACATATTTTTACTATTATTTTACATGAAATTTCATCATCCTGCTATGTCATTCAAGATTGACTTCATACAATTTTCCCAAGTTTATTTAAACGATACTCGAACACAAATAATCATTATGAAATTACTAATGTATAAAAAACGGTGATATCCCTTCTCGTAAATCCATTACAATCGATGACGAAATCACAAGAACCCCCGCCAAACTTCTAATTTTGCGAAAAATTGAAAATAGATATTATAATAACCTATTATAATTATATTCGGTTTACAATATGAAGTTTATGTGAAGTTCATCTGAAGTTTACATGAATTCCTTTTAAGTTCTATTGTCTTCCCATACTAATCACATTATCCTTTACATATAGGAATCATTTTTATTCCATTTCAAACTATCTATATATATAAAGAAAGATAGTAGCCTATTAGGGAAAGGCATCTAGTATTATTATAAATATAACCAAAGAAAAAGCACTCTTATGGTACGCTTATAAGCGCACCATAAGAGTGCTTTTTCATACAATTCTCTCGTAAGAGTTCTTGAAAATCATGTTAATCACAAAGAAAAGGCATTAGCTCATAAAAGCTAATGCCTTTTCTTTATTCATATTGTTAAACGTTCCATTCTTCTATATTCCATATTTTCGTTATCCATGCTTCATAGAAAGATGGCTCATGTGAAACAATTAAAACCGTACCTTTATATTGTTTTAACGCTTCCTGTAAAGCCGTCTTAGTCTCTGTATCCAAATGATTAGTTGGTTCATCTAAAATTAAAACATCAGCTTTTTCTATTTTTTCATGTAAGGAGCCAATACTCTTAAAATTTCTTCCTTATCCTTCTTTAACTCCAGCGATGTTAACATATCCATCGTTCGCGGCCTAAGTAATTTCACTTGTACCTCTCCAACAATTGATGCCGGTCTTTGAGATAAAATAAATACGCGATCAGAAAGCAAAATTGCTTCATCTAAGTCATGTGTAACCATAACAATTGTCTGCTTTTCTTGGTGCCAAGAGTTTAAGAGCCAACTATGTACTTCCATTTTTGTAAATGCATCTAGTTTTCCAAAAGGCTCATCAAGCAGCATAATGGGCTTTTCACATAAATATGTGCGAAGGAAACTAATTCTTTGACGCATTCCACCTGATAACTCCTCTGGATAATGGTCTGCATATTCATCTAGCTCAAACTGTTTTAATGCTTCCATTCCTTCTGTCAGCCTTTGTTTTTTAGGCTTTCCTTCGATTTCCAATGGAAGAACAATATTTTGTAAAGCCGATCGCCACGGCAGTAATAAATCTTGTTGCGGCATATAACTAACAACATCTTGTTTTTTTACATGCTCCTCGTTATAAAACACTTCTCCATTCGTTGGCTCTTCAACACTCGCAATCATATTTAACAATGTGCTTTTCCCACAACCACTCGGACCTACAAAAGAGACAAACTCTCCCTCTTGTATAGAAGCACTAATATTTTCTAATACATTCTTTCCATCGAAAGCTTTTACAATATCTTTTATTTGTAATCCACTCATTTTTCACTTGGAAGGAATTCATTTGTAAAGGCATCTTTTACATCAATTTTCTTTTTAATAACTTTGTTGTCATATAAGAAATTCATGTAATTTGTCCAAATCTCTTCCTTCTGTACTCCCCACGCTTTTGCATCATCTTGATACTTTGTACTTAACCACTTTTGGCTTTCTTGTACTAATTCTTTATTCACATCTGGAACAGCTTTAATTAAAATATCCGCCGCTTCTTTCGGTTCTTTAATTGCAAAATCATAACCTTCTGTCGTTGCAGTCATGAACTTTTTCACAAAATCTTTATCTTGCTTCGTATGTTTTTCACTTGTAATAATAACAGGACTATAGAAATCGAGCGCTGGATCTAAGTCTTTCACCATAATTGCATTTAACTCTTTTCCTTGACGCTTCGCTTCAATTCCATCCCATCCGTAATAAATCCATTCAAAGTCTGCATCGCGGCCAATTGATTTGAAGAAGTCTGTTTGTCCAAGAATAATTTTTTCGACTTTATTAAAATCAGCTTGATGTTTATCCATAATTGTCTTTAACGTCGCCTCTTCCGCTGGTCCTCCCCAGCCGCCGTAACGTTTACCTTCAAAATCTTTTGGTGACATCATATTATCTTTTTTAAGTGATGCAAAAGCTGAAGTATTATGCTGGATAATCGCTCCTACAGATACAACAGGAATACCTTCAACACGAGCTAACGTTACATTTTCTTGTGCACTTATTGCAAAATCAGCTTTTCCTGAAGCTATCATTTGTTCCGCTGTAACATTATCACCTGGTTGAATAATTTCTACATCTAATCCTTGTTTTTTATAATAATCTTTCGTCTTCGCTACGTATAAACCAGTATGGTTTGTATTCGGGAACCAATCTAAAACGACTTTCACTTTCTTTTCTTTGCTTGTATTCTCTTCTTTCTTCGCCGTATTACATCCGGCAACACCAACTGCTAATAATGCAGCTAACATAATTTTCAAACCTTTTTTCATTTTCTGCCGCCCTTTCTGTATATCCATGGTGCTGTTATTCTTGCCATAAATTCAACAATAAAGTACAGGAATAATGTCACCATGACGATAATCGCTGCAACACCAAATACACGAGCTGTTAAAAAGGATTTTGTCGCTCTTGTCAGCATAACTCCTAATCCTTCACTCGCTCCAAGCCATTCCCCAATAATCGCTCCCATCACACTATATGTAACAGCTATTTTTAAACCTGAGAAAAAGTACGGGAGCACCGCTGGAAATTTTACTTTCTGATAAATTTGCCACTTTGTCGCCTTCATCGTTTGTAACAACTTCAGCATATTTTTATCTACCGTTTGGAAGCCTTCTAAAATGCTAAGCGCAATTGGGAAGAAACAAACAAGAATAACGACCATTACTTTTGGCAACATTCCGTACCCAAACCAAATAATAAATAATGGTGCGAGCACAACGATTGGAATTGTTTGCGAAATAACGAGCAACGGATTCATTAAAATCCGAAATAAAGGGATGACATCCATAATGATAGCAATACTCGTCCCAAGTAAAATTGCAAAAAATAACCCAATTATTACTTCCTGTAACGTTTGCACTGTATTCGGTAATAGTAAATCTTTCATTCCAATTAACTCTTGCACAATTGCAGACGGCTTCGGTAAAATCCACGGCTCAATTTTAAATAATGAAACAGATCCTTCCCATATAACAATGAGAAGGATAAGCCAAACTGTTGTGATTATTTTAGATCGCTTCTGGTTTTGCATATTCATCACGGTACTTCCAAACTTTTTCGTCAATCGTTACGCCCGTACTTGGACGATAGTGAATTTTAATAGAAGTGATCACTTCTTCTGCTCCAGCATCGACGCAAGCTTGTTGCGCGCGTTTAATGACGTCAAGAAGTACATCTAATTCTCCTTCCAACGTTGTTTCCATTGCCCCTACTTCATAACGAACTCCCGACTGTTGTACAACTTCAATTGCTTTATCAACAACGGAATACACATCTTTGTTCTTCGCTTGTGGTACTACTGAAAATGAAATTGTAACTTGTTGTGACATAATAAAATCCCCCTTACAAAATATGGTTTCCAAAAAAAGAAAAGGCTTTCCTACCATGTAGGAAAGCCTTGTATACAAGTTATTCTATAATAACTTATGCTACATCACTTTAAAGTAACTCCCTACGCTGGCATTATCCAGATCAGGTTGAGGGTCGATGTATACTTACATCCTCTCAGCCAATTGGCTCCCCGGTTCTTAATTCGTTTTCATTGTAGCATGATTTATTTTATTGAACAAATAAAAACATATTGTATTATTTAATCACCTTTGGGAAATAACCAACTTTTTCACCGTGAGATAATAACTTTTGAATAAACTGCTTATCAATTGCTGGTACCGACAGTGCTTTCTCATTTATCCATTTACTCGTTCTGCGAGTACCCATTACAATTTCAGATTGCTCTGCTCCATCTCCGGCAACTTGTGAAGCAATTAATTCTGCTATTACTTCATTTCCCTTCGCTAATTCAAGTCCTGTATCTACATATTGCGAGAGCGGGATCATTTCAAGGTCGTATCCACATTCCTTAATTAGTTGTATAAAATGTTCAAATTCAACTTGATGTGGATGACAAATATGCAACGTCTCTCCTACAATTTGTGGATCTTGTAAATACGATACAATTGACTTACTAGCAAAATCAATTGGTGTAAAATCAACTTTCCACTTCACGTTTGGTGCCTTCCCAATTAGAAGCATCGTTTTAATAAGACGATAAAATGCATTTCCTTCAATGTTTTGTTGGAATGAACCCGTTTCTGAATGACATGCTAGGTTACCTGCACGATAAATGTTCCCTTGTATGCCGTTCTTCAAAGCTTCACGAACAAGATTTTCCGCCTGTAGTTTACTATCGGAATACACATTCTCTAACTCTACATTATAATTAAAATCACCTGTTTCCATATATGTACCCCATTGCTCTACCGCTAATTCTATCGGAATACCAATTGTAGAAATAAAGTGGAATGTAGCACCATTCTCAGCTAATGCTAGCATGCGGCTCGTGCCTTGGACATTCACATTTTCAAATTGTTTTACATCTCCAAAATGTCTTACATCTGCACCGCAATGAATTACCGTATCAATCTTAGAGCGAATTAACATAAACTCCTCTTCACTCATCCCAAGATACTTTTCTCCAAGATCACCAGGAACAGCCTGTATACGCTGTAACCACTCTTCACATATATCACTAAAGTAACTTGCTAATGTATCGATAATTCTTTGCTGCACATCTTTTGTCGGTCTTACTAAACAATAAATAGTAGCAGATGTATCTCTCAGTAATTCATATAATATGTGCGATCCCAAATAACCAGTGGCTCCTGTTAAAAAGACATTTGAAATGTGGGTATCTTCCAAAGCATTTGAATACGTAATAGTATCAGGCTCGTGAATCACTTTATATTCACGGAATACTTCTTCTACCTCTATTTTTACTTCCCTCTCAATTCTAGCTAATCCATATATCGTTCTTTCTTTAAAGAAATCTTGAATTGTTAAATGTGAAAAATCTTCTTTTAACAATGTTAAGACTCGCAATACCTTCAATGAGTGTCCACCAATCGTAAAGAAATCATCATGTACTCCAATTTTTGAAACCCCTAATACCTCCGCCCAAGCGCTCGCTATCTGTTTCTCCGCTTCAGTAGAAGACGCAACATATTCTTGTAGACGGACCGGCTCGTACTCTTCTTCTAATTGGGCTAACTTTTTAACATCAATCTTTTTATTTGGTGTAAGTGGTAATTTATTAATATAAATTAGTTTAGATGGCACCATATAATCCGGTAACTGCTCTTGTAACTGATAAACTAATTCTGGTATTTCCTTTTTATTCAAAGTTGTATAGAATGCGATTAAATATTGGCTACCTTCCTTGCTCTTCTTAGCGAAAACAGCATTTTCTTTTATATTATGATTTTGAGAAATTTTACTTTGAATTTCTCCCAATTCAATACGATGTCCTCTGATCTTTACTTGATCATCTTTCCGGTGTAAAAACTCTATATTTCCATCTTCTAATAGTTTAACAATATCACCTGTTTTGTATATATTGACTATAGGATTAAAAGGGTTTGGAATAAAAGCTTCAACTGTTTTTTCAGGCTTATTAAAATACCCCTTTGCTAATCCTACTGAATCTATATACAATTCACCAGGTACACCAATTGGACAAAGATTCATATTCTCATCCAAAATTATAACTTGATAATTAGCACATGGCTTACCAATTGGGATACTCGCATCATCCTCATTCAACTGACTAGGTATTTGATAGGTTGTCGTCACTACAGTACACTCTGTTGGTCCGTATACATTATGAATTTCAACATTTGTACCTATTCTTTCTCTCCACAATTTAATAACCTCTACAGGCAACATTTCACCGCCAATAGCAATTCTTTTTAAGGAAGCTAGCTTATATACATCTTCTTTTGCTAAATAAGTTGCTACTTGTCGAACAAAAATTGTCGGCAACGCCAAGATTGAAGTCGCTTTTACTTTATGGATTGCAGTTGCAAATGCTTCTACAGACAATCGCTCCTCCTCTAATAATACATACAAGTTTCCTCCGCAAAATAAAGAAGCGAATGACTCCCATACAGAAGCATCAAAGCTAAAGGAAGGAAATTGTGCAAATACATCTTCTTCTGTCAATTCATATTGCCTTTGCATCCAAGTGTACAGGTTAATAACACCTCTATGTGCTAACATCGTTCCCTTTGGATTTCCTGTTGAACCAGATGTATAGATCATATATGCTACATCATCACAATGAATAGACAACTTTACATCTGTAGCCTCACAAGTTTCACTATCATAAATTGAGACAGTTTGAACCTCATCACATGTTATAGGTGTTTCTTTCATTAAAATAACTTTCGCTTGGCTATCTTGAATAATGTACTGAATTCTACCTTCTGGATAATCTGGATCAATTGGAACATACGCTGCACCAGCTTTCAATATGGCCACCATACTTACTACTGTGTCTATGCTACGTTTCATAAATATTCCAACATAGTCGCCTAACTGCACACCGTTCTTAATTAACAGATGGGCTATTTGATTACTTTTTTTATTTAGTTCCTCATATGTTAAAGTACCCTCTTTTGAAGATAAAGCTGTACGATTCGGAAATTGAGTAACAGTTTTGTAGAACATATCGACAATACTTTTCTCAGGGTATACTGCTGTCGTGTCATTCACTAGATTATAAAGTGCCATCTCGGCCTCTGTAATAATATTAAAATGCTTTATATACTTACTTGTATTTTGTAATGCATCAATTAAAACACCATTTATTTGTTGTGCATAACGAATAATTGTTGTCTCTTTCCAATTAACACTATTAAATATCATTTCTACACTTTGCATATTTTTATTCAATACAAATTGTAACGTATTCTTGTCTTGTAAATCATAATACGTTTCACCAATAATAATAGGTGAAATTTCAGATGAATTATTACTTTTTTGAAACTCTCCTATTTCTTCCTCATTCATTCCTTGGATTTGTTCCACTTGCTCTACAATCTGCAAATTCAAACTTTCATAGGAGAGATAATTAGAAACTTCAATAGTAATAGGAAATAAACTTCCTCTTGTATGATAGAACACGATAATGTGCTTTTCTTTAGAAATATGATATAACCACGTTACAGTTGCTCCTATTAAATCTACAATATGAGTCAGTTTTGGAGATGGTATAGTTTTTCCTTTTATTCTAAACTCCATCTCCTGCGCATCTTTAGGTATTTTAATACTTCCTTCTACTTTTCCTAAAAATTCTTTTACCATCTCATTATAAGAAATCGCTAATTTCATATTTATGTAAATTCCTTTCCTAAATATAATAAAGGTGTGAAAATCCACACCTTTTTTCATCCCCTATTTACAGGCAGATTGGTTCAATTCATAATCAGAGGGCTGGATAAACCAACCCCTGATTAGAATTTCACTTTCTCCTTATTCGCTTTTAAACTCACCAATTAGCTCTTGTAATTCCTGAGAAAGCCAACTTAAAGAAGTCGCCAATTCTGCAATATCTTGTACTGATATTTCTTGCTCCTTCATACTTTCTTCAACATTACTACTGCTATTCGCATAAGTATTCGCAATATGTGATAATTCATTTACGACTTGAACGATATTCTGGCTATTTTGTAAAATATCACCTGAGTTGCTAGAAACAGCCCTAACTTGATCTGTAACAGACTGTGCTGACTTTGAAATTTTCTCGAAGAACGCACCACTACTTTGAACAAGAGTAATTCCAGATTCTACTTCTTTTGAACCTTTCTGCATTGAAACTACAGCCTCTTCTGTTTCAGCTTGCGTTTCACTAATTAATTTCGCTATATCTTTCGCTGACGTTTCAGTTTGTTCTGCTAATTTGCGTACTTCATCAGCAACAACTGCAAACCCTCTTCCAGCTGCTCCAGCACGTGAAGCTTCGATAGAAGCATTTAAAGCTAATAAGTTTGTTTGATTTGAAATACCTGTAATTACAGTTACAATATCACTAATTTCTTTTGACCTTGTTTCCAACGAATAAATGATGGAAGATAAATCTTTTACTGCATTTTGGATTAAACTCATTTGATTAATAATTTGTCCAATCACTTCATTACCTTCAATTGAATGTTGCTCCATACCTTCTGAGGCAACTGCAACTTGTTTCGCTGCCCCAGTTATCTCTTCTACCCTATTTTCCATTCCATGCACAATTCCTAGGCATTGTTGTACTGAATTTCCTTGAGACTGTGCCCCTACTCTTAAACCTTCAATAGAACTTGCAATCTCTTGAACTGCCATGCTGTTTTCCTCCGTACTTGCCGACAATTCTTGTGAAGAAGAAGAAACTTGCTCAGCGGTCTGCCTTACTTTATCTATAATCCCTTTAAACTTCTCGATCGTGGTATTGAAATAAACATTAATAATTCCAATATCATCTGGTCTTTCTTTTAATTTAATACTTAGATCACCTTCACCAATTTTACGTAATCCCTCTCGTAAATCTTTTAATGGAGCTAACGAGTTACGTACGATAAAGAATTGAGTAATAGTTGCAATTGCTAATGAAATAATAATAAAGAGTAAACCTTGTATCATAAACTTCTTCTTCGTACTAGGAACGATAGAAGCATCTAAGTCAGCCGCAACAATTGCAACAATATTTTTTTCTCCATCTGTAATTGGTTCTAATATTGTCACCCATGAACCTAATTCATCTTCATATACTTCTGTCATTTGTGCCTTTTTCGTATCTATCACTTTGTCGTACGCCTTCATCCAATGAGCTGGCTGTTCATAATAGTCTCCTGGCTTTACAGGTACCGCATTGGTTAGCTCTGTAGTCAAACCAACGAGTTGTAATTCTCGTTTTTCATTTGGCTTTGCTCCTGTAACATACGTTTGTCCAACACTTTTCAACTCTTTTGTCACTTCATCTAATTGCTCTGTTAATTTTTCTTTTTTCACTCTTTCTGCTGTAGGATCTTTCGCCATATCTTTAACTAATTCTGCATCCAGGTTATGTAATACTATTTCTCCTGTTTCAATAGACTGTCTTTCAAATAAAGACATCATACTATTTTGAAACATATTGAAACTTAACGCACCCATACTTCCAACAAGCGTCAAAATAACTAATACGGTTAATAAGACGTTCTTTTGAAGAAACGATAACTTATGCCAATACTTTTTCATTAATATCCACCTTCCTTAATTATTACAAATAAAAAAACAAAATATATGAATATTTTGTTTTAAAATGATTCTCAATATGTTCGAGAATAAAAAAAGACCAATGAAAAGAGCATTGGTCAAGACCAACCCTATCCGTCCGGTAACTGGCTAGCGTAGCCTTTCGACCTTAGCTCCTGTAGTTTTGCGTCCTAATGTTTCCATCAGTTTGCCTTTCTCGCTGAACGAGTTGAACGATATGGGAGTTCTATGAGAATTAAATTATTCTCTATCAAATATTACAACATAAAAATTAAAATGTCCATCTATTTATAGATGTAAATATAAAGTTTTAACGTGTTATTTTTTCGAAATAATTTAACAAAGTACATGAATGTTACATTTCTTGTGTTATATAATAAAAAATGTATATAATACAAGGATTATTCCGGATATTTACTTAATTTCCATTTAAATTAAACTATCCGAATATATCTTAACTTACGAATTTCGGAGGTAGTTTATCATGTTTTGGCTACAATTTCTTACGTTACTACTCTGCATTTTTATTGGTGCACGCCTAGGCGGAGTTGGTCTAGGAGTAATGGGTGGCGTTGGTATGGCAATACTTGTTTTCGTCTTCCACTTACAACCTACAGCTCCTCCTATTGATGTAATGCTTATGATTTTAGCAGTAATTACAGCTGCCGGTGCTTTGCAAGCTGCTGGAGGAATGGATTATCTCGTCCACCTTGCTGAGAAAGCATTACGAAAAAATCCAAAGCGCATTACATTTTTTGCTCCTATTGTTACTTATTTATTCACGCTATGCGCAGGAACTGGTCATGTCGCTTATTCTGTACTTCCCGTTATCGCCGAAGTATCTCGTGAATCAGGAATTAGACCTGAACGACCAATGTCAATTGCCGTTATCGCTTCCCAGCAAGCAATTACAGCTAGTCCAATATCGGCTGCAACAGTTGCACTTTTAGCAATGTTAGCCGACTATAAAATTACCTTGTTAGATATTTTAAAAGTCAGTATCCCTTCTACTTTCATCGCTTGTATGGTAGCTGCATTCGTTGTTAGTAAAATGGGAAAAGAATTAAATGAAGACCCTGAATACTTGAAGCGATTAAAAGAGGGAATGATTCCTAAACTTGAAGAGAAAAAAGAATTTGTAGGTTCAAAAGGCGCGAAATTATCAGTTATTCTTTTCCTAGTCGCAACTTTCCTTGTTGTACTTCTCGGTTCATTTGAAACACTTCGTCCAGGATGGATGGTTGATGGGAAATTAGTTCGTCTGTCAATGCCAAACACAATTGAAATGGTCATGTTAACCATTGCTGCTCTTATTATTATTTTCTGTAAACCAAATGTGGAAAGCATTGTAACTGGTAACGTCTTTAAAGCAGGCGCAACAGCAGTTGTTGCTATTTTTGGTATCGCTTGGATGGGAGATACTTTCTTCAACGGAAACTTAAATATAATTCAAGGATCAATTCAACACTTAGTGACAAGTGCACCATGGCTATTTGCTATCGCACTATTCATTCTATCTATTTTACTGTATAGCCAAGCAGCAACAGTTCGTGCTTTAATACCACTTGGACTATCACTTGGTATTCCGCCAGCATTACTTATTGCAATGTTCCCTGCAGTAAATGGATACTTCTTCATTCCAAACTACGGGACAATCGTTGCTGCAATTAATTTTGATCGCACTGGTACAACAGGAATTGGTAAATATGTTTTAAATCATAGCTTTATGATTCCTGGCCTAATTGCAACCTTTACTTCTATCGGAATTGGAATGCTCTTAATTTCAATTATGTTTTAAATAAAAGCACAAACCTACAATTCTAAAGGGTTTGTGCTTTTTTAATCAAACGTTTGTTTAAATAAAGTGAAACTTTAATCAGTGGGATTTTGTTCATCCCCCACTGATTATTAGCCCGCACCAATCGGGCTTTTACCGGCGTAAGACTCCCACAAATAGCAGGATAAACGAAACAACTCATTTTGCGACTCTACAAACTCTTATTTACTTCCTCAACTAATTTCTTCGTACTTTCATACGCAGATTCCGCTAAGCTAATCGCTGAAATAACTGAAACACCATCCGCACCCGCTTCTATAACAGAAGCTGTATTTTCAATTGTAATCCCACCAATCCCAACGATCGGTATTGTAATCTCTTGTTCCCTAAAATACTTTAGACCTTTCGTTCCTTGAACCGCTTTTGTATCTTTTTTCGTACTCGTCGGGAAAATTGGACCAACTCCTAAATAATCGGCACCATTTTCAATCGCCCAGCGTGCTTCTTCAATTGTATGTGTAGATACTCCAATAATTTTATCTCCCATTTTTTTACGAACAGATGTAATTCCTTCATCATCTTGTCCAACATGCACGCCATCTGCATCTAACTCGAGGGCTAGTTCCACATCATCATTTACGATGAATGGTACACCGTACTCCTTGCAAAGCGCTTGTAGTTCTTTCGCAAAATCAATACGTTTCTCTCCCGTTAAAGCCCCTTCTCCCTTTTCACGAAGTTGAAAAATTGTTATACCACCTTCTAGTGCATCTCTCAATACTTGTAGTGGCTCCTTCGTACAATTGTTACTTCCCATAATAAAATATACTGGTAATAACCTAGACATTTCATCCATTGTAATGCGCGACATCTAGTTCCTCTCCTTACTGTATAACCTCAATCTTTCCATACTTCTCAATATCATCTGAAGTTGTATTCGCTAACTGATTTAAAAATTCAATTTGAAAGCTTCCTGGTCCATTCTCTACTGTTTTCGAAGCCGCTATTTCTGCTGCTACTCCATAGAATGTTAATGCGGCTACTGCTGCCTTTACATAATCCTTTTCTACCGCTACAAATGCTCCTATTACAGAAGTTAGTAAACAACCTGTTCCAGTAACTTTCGTTAAAATAGGATGTCCATTTCGAATAAGAATAGTTCGCTCTCCATCTGTAACAACATCTTCTTCTCCAGTAATTACCACAACTGTATTTAATTCAGCCGCTGCCTGTTTTGCAATATTTACAACATTACCATTTCCAGTACCAGCGTCTACACCTTTAATTTCCCATTTCTCATTAATAACATTAGCAATTTCAGCTGCATTTCCGCGAATAACAGCTAAATCTATTTCAGCTGGAATATATCTCGCAACTTCTGTTCGATAAGAAGTTGCTCCTGCCCCAACTGGATCAAACAATACTGGTACCTCATTCGTATTTGCTGATTTACCCGCAAGTAACATCGCTTCTACCTCTTCAGGCCGAAGTGTACCCATATTTAATACAAGGGCTCCTGCAATGCTAGCCATTTCTGCTACTTCTTCTTTTGCATACGCCATTACAGGCGATGCCCCTAATGCTAATAAACCGTTTGCTGTAAAATTTGTTACAACAACATTTGTAATATTATGAACGAGCGGATTAG
This sequence comes from Bacillus sp. NPDC060175, assembly GCF_042728695.1. Taxonomy (NCBI): domain Bacteria; kingdom Bacillati; phylum Bacillota; class Bacilli; order Caryophanales; family Bacillaceae; genus Bacillus; species Bacillus sp. NPDC060175. The sequence continues at coordinate 13,521 of NZ_JBHWYR010000009.1, read as the reverse complement.
ACTCTCTTACCAAATCCACTACTTTACTAATTTCTTTCATATTCATCCTTTTCATCTCCTAACTATAGTGATGGGAGATACACAAAAAGGCACTTTGCGCGTACGCAAAGTGCCTGAACATGTGCTTTTACACTCTCCCTACGCTGGCATTATCCAACAGGTTCAAATGGTCAATAACGGACTAGTAGTCATACTCTCAGTTTGCATCCACAAACTCCCATGTGTTTATTATTCATCTACTTCAAAGTCTACTCTTATTCTAATAAAATAACAAGTTCTTTACTTTTATAGAATGATAGAGATCAGAACTCTCCTGGTTCAACCATTCTTCGCCTTTATATAAGTAAAACTCTCACACGTATATTTCACCACAAATAACTCAAACCGTCAGCAAGACTGAATAGAACAAAGATGTATGCTATATTTAACGTATGGAAATTTGAAAGGATGTTTTTAAATATGGCAAAAAGTATTGTAATTGCTGAAAAACCTTCTGTTGCACGTGATATCGCACGTGTACTGAAATGTGATAAAAAAGGGAACGGCTATCTTGAAGGTAGTAAATATATTGTTACTTGGGCTTTAGGTCATCTCGTTACATTAGCTGATCCAGAAAGCTATGATGTGAAATATAAACAGTGGAATTTAGAAGATTTACCAATGCTACCGGAGCGTTTAAAACTAACCGTTATTAAACAAACAGGGAAACAGTTTAACGCTGTAAAAAGTCAGCTTCTTAGAAAAGATGTAAATGAAATCATTATAGCTACTGACGCCGGTCGTGAGGGAGAGTTGGTCGCACGCTGGATTATCGATAAAGTTAAAATGCAGAAACCGATTAAACGTCTATGGATTTCATCTGTTACCGATAAAGCAATTAAAGATGGCTTCGCAAATTTAAAACCAGGAAAAGCATATGACAATCTATACGCTTCAGCTGTCGCACGTTCAGAGGCTGACTGGTATATCGGGCTTAATGCGACTCGAGCATTAACTACTCGCTTTAATGCCCAATTAAATTGTGGTCGTGTCCAAACACCTACTGTAGCCATGATTGCAAGCCGTGAAGATGAAATCAAACATTTCAAAGCTCAAACTTACTATGGTATCGAAGCTCAAACAGCTGAGAGATTAAAGCTAACTTGGCAAGATACAAAAGGAAATAGCCGTAGCTTTAATAAAGAAAAAACTGATGCAATCGTGAACAAAATTAGTAAGGAAAATGCTACTGTTGTAGACATTGATAAAAAACAAAAGAAATCGTTCGCTCCTGGTCTTTACGATTTAACTGAACTACAACGTGATGCGAATAAAATATTTGGTTACTCTGCGAAAGAAACATTAAACATTATGCAAAAATTATATGAACAGCATAAAGTTTTAACGTACCCTCGTACAGATTCACGCTATATTTCATCTGATATTGTCGGAACACTTCCAGAGCGTCTGAAGGCTTGCGGAGTTGGAGAATACCGTCCTTTAGCACATAAAGTATTGCAGAAACCTGTAAAATCTAATAAATCATTTGTTGATGATAGTAAAGTAAGTGATCATCACGCAATTATTCCAACAGAGAGCTATGTAAACTTCTCAGCTTTCACCGATAAAGAACGTAAAATTTATGACTTAGTTGTAAAACGTTTCTTAGCTGTTTTATTCCCGGCCTTTGAATATGAACAACTAACATTGCGCACGAAAATTGGTGACGAAACGTTCATCGCACGTGGAAAAACGATTTTACATGCTGGTTGGAAAGAGGTTTATGAAAATCGATTTGAAGATGATGATGCAATCGATGATGTAAAAGAACAAATCTTACCTCGCATCGAAAAAGGCGACACATTAAACGTAAAACTAATTGTCCAAACATCAGGTCAAACGAAAGCACCTGCACGCTTTAATGAAGCAACATTACTTTCAGCGATGGAAAACCCAACAAAATACATGGATACGCAAAACAAACAACTTGCTGACACGTTAAAGTCAACTGGTGGATTAGGTACTGTAGCAACGCGTGCTGATATTATCGACAAGTTATTCAATTCGTTCTTACTTGAAAAACGTGGTAAAGATATTCATATTACTTCAAAAGGCCGTCAGTTACTTGATTTAGTGCCAGAAGAACTGAAATCTCCTACACTAACTGGTGAATGGGAGCAAAAGTTAGAAGCTATCGCTAAAGGAAAATTAAAGAAAGAAGTATTCATTTCAGAAATGAAGAACTATACGAAGGAAATTGTTACTGAAATTAAATCAAGCGATAAAAAATATAAGCACGACAACATTTCAACGAAGTCTTGTCCAGACTGTGGTAAACCAATGTTAGAAGTAAACGGTAAAAAAGGAAAAATGCTTGTATGCCAAGATCGCGAATGTGGTCACCGTAAAAATGTATCCCGCACTACAAACGCACGCTGTCCTCAGTGTAAAAAGAAACTAGAACTTCGTGGTGAAGGAACAGGCCAAATTTTCGCATGTAAATGTGGCTATCGTGAGAAACTTTCTACATTCCAAGAGAGACGAAAAAAAGAATCCGGCAGCAAAGCTGATAAACGTGACGTCCAAAAATATATGAAACAACAGAACAAAGAAGAAGAACCATTAAACAATCCATTCGCAGAAGCATTAAAGAAATTAAAATTTGATTAAACAAAAAGGTTCCTACCACTATCGGTAGGAACCTTTTATTTTTAATGAATAATTTTACTTCCTTTTGCGTTCTCAACAAACTTTTCACTTGATTTGTTAATTGGTTTTTTCAGTAATAATGCAGCCACAACCATGATTACTACGAAAACACTTAACACAAGTAAATCTCTAGTTACTATATCCCAAAGCATTCCACCTACTGTTTCACGAATTGCACTAATAGCATATGTGAACGGTAAAAACGGATACAGTGCTTGGAAGAACGGCGGTGTCATTTGAATTGGGAACGTGCCGCCCGATCCTGCTACTTGCAGTACAAGTAAAATGATCGCCATCGATTTCCCAACGTTTCCGAAAATAGAAACGAGTGAGTACACGATACAAACAAATACTCCCCCAATAAATAAACTAAATAACACAAACCAGAATTTATCGACTACGTACGTACCGAGTAAGAATATATCACCCATCGATACGATAAACGCCTGTGAAAGACCTATCGTTAAGAATGTTAATAAACGTCCGAAGTAAACCTCATGGCTCTTATAATTCGCGCCCTCTTCGTGTACTTCTACCGTTAATAATGAAACCATTAATAATGCGCCTACCCATAATGCAAGCACTGTATAGAATGGTGACATTGCTGAACCGTAGTTCGGCATTGCAAATAATTTATTCTCTTTTAAATTTACTGGATTTGCAAAGTAGTCACTTTGCTTTTCAACATCGTTTTTCAATAAGCGTATGATGTCTTTTATATCCTCTTCAGATTCAAAATCACGAATTTTATCTGCTAATTCTTTAATCTTTTTCTCAGTAGCTGGCATTTCAGCTTTAATATCTGCAATTTTCTTTTGACCATCTACTAAGCCTTTTGATGAGTCTTCAAGTAATTTTTTCACATCTGGAAGCTTCTTATCTGCCTCGCCTAAAATTTGAGTTGTATTTTTAGACATCTCTTTTGTACGAGCAATTGCTGTGTTAAAGTTTGGAACAATTTCTGAATCATATGTTGCTAAGAAATCTCCTAATTGAGCTGAAGCATTTTTAGTTGCTTCATTAATACTTTCTACAACCTCTTTTGTAGGCTTCTGTCCATTGTTAATTAGTGTAGTTGCCTTATTCGTTGCATCTATACCTTTTTGAACAGTATTTTGTGCTTTATTCAATTTTGCAATTCCATTATTAAGGTTTTTGCCACTATTTACATCTGCTAATACCTTATTTGTGCTTTCTAGAACCGGAATCGCATCACCAATTAGATTCTTAGTAGCTTGTAATTGACCATTTAAATCGTTTAAAGCTACTTTTGTGCTATCTAATCCATTAACACCTCTATTATTTACGTCTGCTATAACACCTTCAAAATTATTTTTTGCCTTATCATATTCATTTTTCACAGTATCGTATGCTTCATTTGCATCAGCTTTAGCTTGATCAACTGTGCTAACTGCTTTTTTATAATCTGCTACAAATGTTTCACTGTAATCTTTTTCAGCTTGATCAATTAATCCATTTGCTGCATCTAGTTTTTGATTTGCTACATCTGTTACATCTTTCTTTACTTCTTGTCCTGTACCAATAACATTTACAATATCTTTAATACCGTTGTTTGCATTTTCCATACCGCTTTTAAGCTTAGTTAAGCGATCCACTCGCCCTTGGAAAAAGCTTTGACCAAAATCAGTCGTAGCCGATTTTTGAAGTTCAGTAAATACATTTATAAGGTATGCAACACTATCTGTACGACCTTGAAGATTTTCAGAAACCGCATTAAGATCTTGCTTTGCCTTTTCTGGATCAAACTGTCCATTTTGCAATCCATTCACAACACTTTTTCCATATGCTGTTCCTGCACGTGCTGAGTTTAAAACATTATTCACCGTTTGATTAATATTTCTTGCAATATTTTTATAACCTTCATCATTTAACTTTGAAAGATCTGGACGTGCTGGAAACTCAGGTAATCCCTTCATACCAGAAAGGTCTATCCCTGGATTCATTAAAAAGTTCGTAAACGTATTTGCTTTGTCCATTACATCTTTAGCCGTTGTTAAATGATTTCGTATCGTCCCAGGTGCATTTTGCAATGTTTGATCGTTGTTTGCAAAGAACTTATCTAAATTCCCTAACGCTTCTTGCCCATCATTAATAACACTTTCTACAACTGGTAACTCTTTTTGCGCTACTTTCACAACATCTTCTGCTCGCGTCGCATCATCTAATGCCTTATCCACAAGTGTATTCATTTCTGGGAACTGTGCTTCTAACTTAAATACGAGATCCTTGACCTTTTCAATACTCGGTAAGTTAGTTTCTAAATCGATTCCAAGGTCATTGAAGATTTTAAAAATCTCACCGTTTGCTGTTTTAACAAAGTTTTTACTAACCTCTTCTGTAAGACCCGATGCACCTTTAGCTGTAATTTTCGGTGCAATCGCATTTACTTTTTCATTTACATAGTAATCAAGTTCTGGTTTCTGTGGATTTTCATTCAAGACCGTTGCAATCTTTTCAGAAAAATCTTTTGGAATAGTAATACTTGCGGAATAATCTCCACGCTCTACTCCATAAATTGCTTGCTTTTCATCGACAAACTTCCATCCGAAATTTTTGTCCTTCTTAAGTGAATCTACAATTTCTTTCCCGATGTTAATATCTTTCCCTCTTAAATTTGATCCAACATCTTGGTTAGAAACTGCAATCTGGATTCCTTTCGTATTTCCGTAAGGATCCCAAGAGGCTTTAATGTTAAACCATGCATATAACGATGGTAAAATCATTAACCCTAAAACAATAACAATTGCAGCCCAATGTTTGGCTACATTCCGTAAATCTGTCTTATAAATACGCCAAATCTGTTTCATATAAGTTATCACCTAATTATATATTTTTCCTTCTTTAGAAAATGATACATGCATTTTGCAATTATATCACTTTCTACATCGTGGATTAACCGAAAACGCACTATTTTTCCCATTAAATATTTCACTTACTTCATTATATAACGAAGTAGAAAAAGTATGCATACAAAATGACTAAATTAGTTTTACATTCAATAATAACAAATATATAGGAAATGTCATAAAAAATACAAGTATTTTCTCTTGGGAATACTTGTATTCACAAAAAATCCTCACAGCTTTTCATTATCTGTGAGGATTTCTTCTATTATATACCTAATTGTACTTCTACACCGAAATGATCAGAAATTACATTTCGATTTGTTCCATTAAAAATGACTTTTGAAGAATTAATTGTTTTACTTTGAGTGCTTAATATTAGGTCGATTCGTAAGTTTTGTTTATTTTCATCCCAACCAGCAATCTCTCCTTGGACAGTCGTTCCTTCATCCTTCTCTATCGCTAGTTCATATGTGTCATATAAACCTTTTTGCATCATATACTCATAACCCTCTCCTTCCAAACGAGCATTGTTATTAAAATCACCCATTAAGAAGGAAAGTTCATTGCTATTTACACGCTCCATTAAACGATCAACTTGGTCTTTGAATGATTCTTCTTCATCATTCCACCAACCAAGATGGCAAGAATAAAACGTTATATTCTTATCATTATAAGCAATTGTTGCACTTACAATTTTGCGTGTTTTCCAATACGTTGTATCCTTATTTTTTGAGACAAAGAACGTATCTTCCTTTACAATGTTGTGCTTTGTTATAATTGCTAATCCTTCTTCGTACACATCATATCCAATATGAGAGAAATCCCAAATAATATTGTATTCTTTTACGTTTAATGCTCTTAACTCTTCTAGCAGTAAAAGCCCAAAATTATCTTTTTTCTTGTTACCGCATACATTTTCAGCTTGTATAGACTGACTTACTTCTTGCAATGCGATCACATCATAATCTTCTTCTTGAATTACTTTAGCAAGATACTTTATTTTTTCAATTTGATTCTCTTCTTGCCAAGAGTGACAATTTAAAGTTAGCAATTTCATATTATTACGCACCTAACATATCTTGAATATCTGACTTTAATACGTCAGCTTTCGGGCCATATACTGCTTGTACACCTTTATCTTTTACAATAAGTCCTAAAGCACCATTTTGTTTCCATTGTGCTTCTGGTGCAACAACATCTAAATCTTTTACTGTTATACGTAAACGTGTCATACAAGCATCTACGTCAGCAATATTATCTTTTCCGCCCAATAAATCAATAACTTTTGTTGCTAATGAACCATCTTGTACATTTCCTGTTCCTTCTGATGACTCATCTTCATTATCAATATAGTTACCTGCACGTCCTGGTGTTGGTAAATTGAATTTTTTAATTAAGAAATTGAATAACGTAAAGTTAAGACCGAAGAATACTAATGAAACAATGACAAAGTTAATTAAATCTCTTGTTAATCCTGCATTGACCATCATTGGTGTACGTGTAATTAACTCAATAAATCCAAATGCATGAACACGTAAATCAATTAAATCTACTAATGCGAATGCAAGTCCTGTTGTAATTGCATACACAACATATAATACTGGCGCAATAAACATGAACATGAATTCAATTGGTTCTGTTACACCTGTTAAGAATACCGCTAATGCAGCTGATAAGAACATTGGCTTATATTTTGCACGTTTTTCTTTATCAACATTACGGAACATCGCAAATGCAATCCCCATTAACGCTGCTGTTGAGCCGATAACTTGTCCAGCTTTGAAACGAGCTGGTACAACGTTATTTAATAAATCGTTATATGCTTTCGTATCTCCATTTGCTAATAAGTTATTTAAATCTGTAATCCATGCAAGCCATAATGGATCTTGTCCTGCTACAACTTGTCCAACTTTTGAACCAGTTAACATCGTATATGTTCCGCCTAGCTCTGTGTAGTTCATCGGAATCGTTAACATATGATGTAATCCAAACGGTAATAATAAACGTTCTAACGTTCCGTATACAAACGGTGCAACAATTGGTGCACTGTCTTTAGATGCTGCAATCCAGCGACCAAATTCATTTAATCCACTTTGGATAAATGGCCATACAAGTGATAATACAATCGCAGTAACTGTAGACCATACAATTACAACGAATGGTACGAATCGTTTTCCATTAAAGAATGCTAATGCCTGTGGCAGTTTATTATAGTTATAGTATTTGTTATATAAAGTAGCTCCTAGGAAACCTGTGATAATCCCTACGAACACTCCCATGTTTAATGCTGGTGCACCAAGTACAGAAGTAAAGTAATCTTTTACAAGTAAATCTCCTGCTAATGATGAAGAAACTGTCGCTTTTGAATCCGCTAACATTTGAGCGTTTACGCCAAATATAGCTCCTGTAATTCTGTTTGTTAAGACGAATGCTAACAGTGCTGCAAATGCACCACCTGCTCGATCCTTCGCCCAAGATCCCCCAATTGCTACTGCGAATAAAATGTGTAAATTTGTAATAATTGCCCAACCGATGTCTTCCATTACTCGAGCAATTGTATGAACTGCGTTAATATCCCCAGCAGACATCCCAATTAACTTACCGATAGAAATCATTAAACCAGCTGCTGGCATTACAGCTACAACAACTAATAATGCTTTCCCGAACTTTTGCCAAAAATCAAAAGACGTAATTTTCATCTGTTCTTCCTCCCCTTTATTTATAACAACATAATGATTTAAATTATAATTTCTGTTTCTCTTATGAAAGCGATTCCTTATGTTACTTTTTTATCTTTACGCAACCGTTTTCATAAATCTATTTTAATAAAAGCGTTTTCACATTGCAATAGAAATTTATTTTTTTTCATAAAAAAAGATGCTCAAGGAGCATCCTTTTTCATTATAAAATGCGATAAACCCTTGTTTCATAAGGTTTCAACGTGATTGTAGTTATTTGTTCATGTTCCGCAACTTCATAGTTATTTAAAAGCAAACGTTTGCGTTCTAATGCGAATAAACTCTCATTATACACAGCTTCCTCTTTTGAGATATTACTAATTACAATGACTTTTTCATCCTGTAACGTACGTGTATACGCATAAATTTGTGGATCATCTTCTAAAAGTAAATCGTACGTACCGTAGTTCAACACATCGTGCTCTTTTTTCAAGGCAATCATTTTCTTATAGAAATTGAAAATAGACTTTTCTTCATTTTTTTGCTTTTCAACATTAATTTCTTTGTAATTTGGATTCATGCCAAACCAAGGTGTACTTGTTGTGAAACCAGCATTCATCTCATCGTTCCACTGCATAGGTGTACGTGAATTATCGCGGCAAGAAGCCCATATAATTTCCATCATATCTTGATGTGATACGCCCTCTGCAATTTTCTCGCGATATAAATTTTTAATTGCTACATCATCGTAATCTTCAATATTTGGTAACTGAACATTTGTCATACCAATTTCTTGTCCTTGATAAATAAATGGTGTACCGTGCATAAAGAAATACATCGCTCCTAGAGCTGTTGCACTTTCACGCCAATATTGTTTATCATCTCCCCACGTTGAAACGATACGTGGTTTATCGTGATTCTCAATGTATAAAGCATTCCATCCTTTATTTTCTAATCCTTTTTGCCATTTCGTTAATACCTTTTTCAACCCTACAACATCAAGATCTTTCTTCTTTTCTGCATCCCATAAGCTTAAATGCTCAAACTGGAATACCATATTGAATTTACCTTGCTCTTCTCCAACCCAAAACTCAGCATCTTCAATTTTAACGCCATTAGCTTCACCAACAGTCATAATATCGTACTTAGAAAATGTATTTTCTTTTAACTCTTCTAATAAAGGTTGAATACCATCCACATTCATATGTTTATCAAAAGATGGCACATATTTTAATTCTTTTGGATTTGGCATATCCTTGAGGCCATCTTCTTTCTTAATATGACTGATCGCATCCACACGGAAACCATCAATTCCTTTATCAAGCCACCAATTAACCGTATCGTATAACACTTCGCGAACTTCTTTATTCTCCCAGTTTAAATCTGGTTGTTTACGTGAGAATAAATGTAAATAATATTGTCCTGTTACTTCATCGTATTCCCATGCCGAACCATTAAAAATACTTTCCCAGTTGTTTGGTTCCGCACCATCTTTGCCATCATGCCAAATATACCAATCACGCTTCGGATTGTCTTTAGATGAACGCGATTCAATAAACCATGGATGTTCATCACTCGTATGATTAATAACTAAATCAATAATAAGCTTCATATCACGCTTATGAACTTCATCTAGTAAAGCATCAAAATCTGCCATTGTACCAAACTCATCCATAATGTCTTGATAATCACTAATATCATAACCATTATCATCATTAGGTGACTTATACATTGGACAAATCCAAATTACATCTATACCTAAATCTTTTAAATAATCTAGTTTTGCAATAATACCTTGTAAATCTCCAATACCATCACCATTTGAATCCATAAAGCTACGTGGATAAATTTGATAAGCAACTGCTTCTTTCCACCATGTTTTCTTCATAATAACTCTCTCCTTTTGCATCTCTATTTTTTATGCAAACGTTTTCGTAACACTATCATAACAAAATATGGAGAGTTTGCAACTGTTTTCATTGAACTCCATGTAGATTCCTTATTCTTATGCTTTATTTATTTCTCGCAAAGGTAAAATGAAACTTTAATCAGTGGGGGGTGTCCATTTCCCACTGATTATTAGCCCACACCAATCGTACTTTTACGAGCATCCTGATTTTCATCTAACTTCTTTACTTCAGCCAGATTTTGAGGTGGGGGTCTTACTGCTCACAACTAGCAGGATAAATCTAACACTTCTCTGCTTCTTGTCCATACGCGTTAAACACACTCTTCATATACTAATACAAACTCATATTATTTCAGAAAGGAGATACAAATTGAAACAAACAAAATTAACTGGTCGTATCGTCGTTCCTTCGGATCCCGGGTATGACATAGCCCGAATGAATTTAAATTTAAGTATTCCAAAACTCCCTTGTATTATTGTTTTTTGTCAAAATAAAAATGATGTGTGTAACGCCTTAAAGTGGGCACGTGAGCATCATGTACCATTTCGCTTAAGAAGCGGACGTCATAGCTATGAAAATTTCTCTCTTTTAAATCGAGGACTTATTATTGATGTGAGTGAAATGAAGCAAATTACGGTTAATACAGGGAAATTAACAGCAACAATTGAAGCGGGTGCAAATCTTGGCACTGTTTATAAAGAACTTTGGAAACACGGTGTTACAATACCAGCTGGCACAAGTGCAAGTGTTGGTATCGTTGGATTAACACTTGGCGGTGGCATCGGCATGCTTTCACGCTTATTTGGACTAACATGTGATCAATTATTAGAAGTCGAAATGGTACAAGCGTGCGGAAAATTTGGTGCAAAAATCATTCGCGCAAATGAACGAGAAAACCCTAACCTGTTTTGGGCATGCCGCGGCGGTGGGGGTGGGAATTTCGGGATTGTTACTTCCTTAACTTTTCGTGTCCATCCTATAAAAAACGTCTCAATTTTCTCGATTACATGGGAATGGGAAGACTTTATTGCTGCATTTCAAGCTTGGCAAAACTGGGCACCTTATATAGATGAACGTCTCACTTCATCAATTGAATTATTCTCCAAACAACGAAATAAAATTGAGGTGAAGGGTGAATTTGTTGGCTCTCCCTCTGAACTCTATCCTCTATTATCTCCTCTTCTTGAAACTGGTAACCCCTCTCTCTTTATAGATGAAGTTCCTTATATAAAGGCTGTTCAATTCTTTAATAGCGGTAATATCCCTGAAAAATTTAAGCGCTCTGGTTCCTATGTATATAAAACGATTCCCCTTAAAGGCATTCAAATCATGCAACATTTTCTTTCTCATGCACCAAATAAAGATGCGAGTATTTGGCACCAATCACTCGTAGGTGCTGTAGAAAACGTTTCCCCTAATGAAACAGCTTATTTCCACCGCAAGGCAATTATTGCTCAAGAATATATTACCTCTTGGAAATGCGATGATGAAGAAAACCGAAATATACGCTGGGTTAAAGATTTACGGGAAAGCTTAGATCCTTACACACTAGGAGACTATGTCAATTGGCCCGATATCGACATAAAAAATTGGCAAACTAGTTATTATGGCTCTAATTTTCAAAGGTTGCGTAAAGTGAAGACAGCATATGACCCTTGTAATATTTTTCGTTTTCAACAAAGCATTCCTCCTTTTCATACGTAAAAAAAGAGATAAAATAAAAAATCATCCAATATGCCGTTGCCTCGCAGCATGTTGGATGATTCAAGTTGATTTTCTATATCGTTTCAAATTATTGCTCCTACTCATAAACTTTCAATTACGGATTAATTGTATTTCTCATCATTTTTATGTAATAAATGTAATTTAATATTTGGTACTTTATCTTTTTCAATACCGCTATTATAAGCAACAGGAATTTGAAATTCGAATTGCTTTGTCTCATGTTTTTGTAAATAGACTGGTTTCGGTACTGGATAATTTTTTGAATTCTCGTTTGCATTATCATATAAAACAACTTTTAATGCTTGTGAATGATTACAATAATTTTTTAGAGTAACAATACACCTTTGTTCGATATCCTCTCCATTTTTCTCCATTCTACACTGGCTATCTTCTTTTTTATATTCTATCGCCTCTACCCCTGTTTTTCCTGCGTAGTACCATGTTTTATTCAATGTCTGGAGGATGTTATTTAAAATAAACGGCATCATTAAAATCAAAATACTGATGCCTACTACTTTTATCTTATTCATTGTTCTAAATGTACTAGATTTCTTTTTCACTAGCCATTTTACAAATAATATAAATGCGATTACATGTAGTACGAAAGAAACAATTAATATATTTGAGACTTTATAATCCATATAAATATATGTATATACCGGAACCTTATAGAAATTGAATAGTTTTTCCCCAATTAATTCATTATCGTTTGGAATTTTTAATAATAACAAAACCCCTATACTGTAACAAATAGCTACTAATCGATCATACTCAATTCGAACCATTCCTTCTCCCCTTCCCTTTGCTTTTTTATTATCGATTTTAGCTATTATTACCATACTATACAATCATTTTATAGAGGATAACGTAAAAAAGTTCCTTATAAATATATAAAGAACCTTATTAATATACAATATGAATTAGAAAATCAATATGCAATTTTCACATAGAGATCTCCTCAAAATATGTTGGATTATGTATTGTAATTTTTTTATCCAGAATTGTAACAATACTATCGTTTTTTAATTGTTTTAATACGCCGCTAACCGTCTCTCGGGACGTCCCAGATATTTTCGATATTTCAATTGTTGTAAGTGGGCATGAAATTACAATCGTTTCGCCACTCTGTTCTCCTAAATCCTGCATTAAATAATTTAATGTTTGAATGACCCGATCTTGTGCATTAGGAATTGTAATGTTTTGTACTCGATTTTCGTTTAGTTTTAATATCGATGATAATTGCTGAACAACGTACATTAATTGCGCCCTACTAGATTTCACCATATCTTCGAAAATTACTGTCGGAATATAATATACCTCTACATCTGTCATCGCTTCTGCCGTATAGTTATATCCTCTGTCTGTAAACATACCACCATAAGGAAAAATAGAATACCGCTTTACATAGTCATCATATAATAAATTCCCACTTTGATTTACCCGCTCTAACTTTACAAAACCATCTAACATGAAGTAAATTCTTTCTCTTGAATCCCCTTCTAAAAATAAAAATTGACCCTTTTTATAAGTTCGCCAATAGACAAACTCCGTCAAACCTTTCAATTTCTTTTCTGTTAAATGAGCAAATAATTCAAATTGCTTTAAATCTTTAACTACGTTCCGTCTATTCATAAGATTCCCTCTCTCTTGCTG
>NZ_JBHWYR010000008.1:104098-129487 GCF_042728695.1 Bacillus sp. NPDC060175 | reverse complement strand
GAGTAACATTATGTTAATAAATTGTATATTTTCTATTTATGTGTAGGAAATTGTGAAAATCCACCCCTTTAATTCCAAATATTTTGCTAGAAAAATAAAAAAAGTGAAAGTGAAAATCCACTTTATTTTCTGTTAATAATTGTATTAATATGTAGAACAAAGAGAGGGTGGGATATTTGAGTACAAGCATTGTAATGAAAAGCCAAATTATAAGACTATTAAATGATTGGTATCAAGAGATGCTAGTGCAATATGTAATTAAAGCTGGGGAGTTAAAAAAAGAAATAGATAGTAAAAATTATAATATGGAAGAAGATCAAGAAATCTTAATTTATTATTCTTTGCTTAGTTTTCGATATAAAATGTTGATTGGAGAATTTGATAGTAAAAAAACTAATATAAATTCGATTTCAGAAAGAACGGATACGTTTTTACAGTATTATTATTATTTTTTTGAATTTATTTACGCAATGGAGCTAGGGAATTATTATAACGCAAAAAAGCATTATAAAGTCGCTGAGAGTTTGCTGGCTTCAATACCAGCTGAAGCGGAGAAAGCGGAATTTAATTATCGAGTATCGTTATTTCATTGTTGTATATCACAACCGACTTTAGCGATTTCTTATGCTTTGAAAGCACAAGATTTTTTTGGTAAGAGTTTAGGGTATGAAGTTAAAACTGCGGCTTGCAAAAATACTTTAGGGGTGTGTTGTATAGCACTAGGACAATATGAGCTTGCAGAAGAATATTTAGTGTCGGCGATGAATACATTTACAAATCTAAAAGAAGAACAACTAATAATAAAAGTTAGATGCAATTTATGTTTATTATATGCAGAGCAAAAATTTTCAGAATTAGCTATCCAACATTTAATTTATTCTTTTGAAGAAATTGAGAAAGATTATAAAACAATATTTTTATTAGCGAGTGAATATTCAAAACTAAAAAAATTCAAAGAAGCGAGTCGGTATATTGAAAAGGGATTAAAAATATGTAACAGAGAATATGAGTATCATTTCAATATTTTAAAAGCATTAAATGAAGAAATGCCGATTGAAGAGTTAGAAGTGATTATCGAAGAAGCAATTCAATATTTCAAAGAACAAAATTTATGGATAGAAGTAAAAAAATATGCGGAGCGGTTAGCGATTCAATATTTTGATGTTGCAAATGAAAAGAAAGCTATCCAGTATTTTTATTTAAGTTATGAAGTTAGAAAAATTATTCAACAAAAAGAGGGTGTATACGTCTAAATTAAATGTAGGTATTTTAAGTGTTTTTAGGATTAGCAGTATTGTTTTTCAGAGTATATGGATCATTTTTTTTACAAGACGCATTAAAAACGCATTCGTTATTATAGAATTTGTAGAGCGAATTGTTACATTTGAAGAAACAATTGTAAACGTACAAAGAAAGTCAGCCTTATAAAGTGATCGCATAAAGTAAGAAGACTTTTAGACATATAAAAGGGAAGGTTTTTTTGTGTTTGTTTAAACAGCCTGTAGTTTCTAAAAGAGGTTATATATTTTAGTACCCTATTATTAGGGTGCTTTTTTGTTTGTATACGGTAATCAAAATTCTGAAGTCCAGCCATGGTGTAACTTTACGCATAACTTTTTATGAAAGAGGATTCAAAAGTACCTGTAAGTCGTACTTATGCAAAACAATACAAAAATTTGTTACGTATTTAACAAGAAGTTTTTTGTATTTCACCCTTCGTTTTATGTAACTGGTTCCATATATTTGACGCTCTGCCTTGTAAGTGCTTACATAATCAAAAACATCCTATACAATGAAGTTGTTAAATCGAATGAGGTGGCGAAAATGAAAATGAAAAAAGCATATTTAGCGAATAGCATTGAAATAGAAAGAGGAGGAGAGATGGTATGAAAAAATCATCGGTTAATCCATGGCTTGTTGTTCTTGGAACAGTCATAGTACAAATGGGGCTTGGAACGATATATACATGGAGTTTATTCAATCAGCCCTTAGTGAGTAAATACGGTTGGAGTCTTAACGCTGTTGCTATAACTTTCTCAATTACTAGCCTTTCTTTAGCATTTTCAACTTTGTTTGCGAGTAAATTGCAAGAAAAATGGGGACTTCGTAAACTTATTATGATAGCTGGACTAGCATTAGGAATCGGATTAATACTTAGTTCACAAGCTTCCTCATTATTGATGCTTTATGTACTAGCAGGAGTTGTTGTAGGTTACGCAGATGGTACAGCATATATCACTTCACTATCCAATTTAATAAAGTGGTTTCCAGAGCGTAAAGGTTTAATTGCCGGTATATCTGTTTCTGCATATGGTACAGGTAGCCTAATATTTAAATACATAAACGCAATGTTGATTGATTCAGTTGGTGTATCGCAAGCGTTTATATACTGGGGTTTAATTGTTACAGCTATGATAGTAATTGGTGCTTGTTTAATCCATCAAGCCGCTGATCAAGGTGCAGTTCAGGAAACAAAAACTAAAGAATATACAACAAAAGAAATGTTAGGCACAAAACAAGTATACTTATTATTTATTATGTTATTTACATCATGTATGAGTGGCTTATACTTAATTGGTATGGTAAAAGACATCGGTGTTCAACTTGTAGGGCTTAGCGCAGCAACAGCAGCTAATGCGGTGGCTATGGTTGCAATCTTCAATACATTGGGTCGCATCATTCTGGGACCGTTATCAGATAAAATCGGCCGTTTGAAAATCGTTACTGGTACTTTTGTTGCTATGGCGACTTCAGTCTTGGTTCTAAGTTTCGTAGATTTAAATTATGGTATCTACTTCGTCTGTGTAGCAAGTGTAGCGTTTTGCTTTGGTGGAAATATCACTATTTTCCCAGCTATTGTTGGTGATTTCTTCGGTATGAAAAACCATAGTAAGAACTACGGAATTGTGTATCAAGGATTTGGATTTGGAGCGCTTGCAGGTTCCTTTATCGGTGCACTTCTAGGTGGATTCAAACCAACCTTTATGGTGATCGGCGTATTATGTGTCGTGTCATTTATTATCTCAATTTTAATTCAAGCACCTAATCAGAAAAAAGAAAACGAAGAAGAGTATCGCAGCGTAGCGTAAGTATTTAAATTTTCTATAGCACTAAGGTAACTAAAAAGTACCCTATAAAATAGGGTGCTTTTTTCTTTATGAACTAATTGTAATAGTTTTTCTCTAACCAGTCTTTATTATTTACGGAAATTTACTGATAAAAGAGGCATTAAAACATCGAATTGGATTATATTGGAATATCATTGAGTCACGCATAATATATGAAAATCTTAGATTATATACAGGATATTCATTGAGAAATGCAAGATGTAAAATAAAGTATTTTCAGAAAAATATTGAGAAAAGAAAAACTTAAATTTTTGATAAAGTATGTAGGTGAAGAAATCTACAGGTTCTCTTTTTCAATTACAAAAAAGATGATAAGGAATTATGGATTGAATTTTTATTTGAAGTACGTTTTAATGCTTATAGATGCAGTCTGGCATAGAAACGTAAAAATATTTTATCTGAAAAATAAAAAAAGATTGACAAGTATATTGAGAAACATTATCATTTCGATGTAGATAAAGAAAATGAAAATCATTATCAATTGGTTTCGTTTTGATGAAAAGTACACTTGACCAATTAGTTTAGTAAGTGTATTATTTTTTACACCATTAGTGATAATGAAAATCGTTATCGTTTATATTGTTAAACTTGATTAATTTTTATATGAAAGGATAGAGGAAATGAACCTAGGGGAATTTGATGGAAAAACCGTTTTAGTGACAGGTGCAGCTCAAGGTATAGGTAGTGTTGTCGCAAAAATGTTTTTAGAAAGAGGAGCTACAGTTATTGGGGTTGATCAAAATGAAGAAGGGCTTAATATGTTTTTAAATCATTATGCATCAAATGAAAGCCGTATTAAGACGTTTCATTTAGATGTGAGTGATAGTGCCGCTGTTGAAGAGGTAGTAGAACGAATTGAAAATGATATAGCGCCAATAGATATATTAGTAAATGTTGCAGGGATTCTACGTATGGGAGCGATTCACTCTTTAAGTGACGAAGAGTGGAATAAAACATTCTCTGTAAATACTACAGGAGTTTTCTATATGTCCCGAGCAGTAAGTAAGCTTATGATGTTAAGGAAGTCAGGGGCAATTGTTACAGTTGGTTCAAATGCGGCAAATACTCCGAGAATCGAGATGGCTGCGTATGCTGCATCAAAAGCTGCAACGACGATGTTTATGAAATGTTTAGGGTTAGAACTTGCAGCATACAATATTCGCTGTAACTTAGTTTCTCCAGGTTCTACTGAAACTGAAATGCAAAGATTATTATGGGCTGATGAGAATGGAGCTGAAAATATAATTGCTGGTTCTCAAAATACATATAGACTCGGTATTCCGTTACAAAAAATTGCACAACCTTCAGAAATTGCTGAAGCAGTATTGTTTTTAGCTTCTGATAAAGCGAGTCATATTACAATGCACAATTTATGTGTCGATGGCGGAGCTACATTAGGAGTTTAATAAAAAATTCAGGAGGTTTTAATACTATGAATGAACTTACAGCCGTAAAGGAACTGTCAGAAAAATTATTAGAAGATTATAAAACTGAATCTTCGTTCTTTTTCGCTTCACCAACTCGAACGATATTGACAGAAGGAGAGTTTACTACAGTAAAACATCATGAAATTGAAAGTTTTCCAGAACTTGTACAAGCGGTATTAAGTAATGCAAAACAAGCCGGAAATCCGAATCCTATCGTTGTTGGTGCTTTGCCTTTTGATCGTAGAAAAGAAGTTCAACTTATTGTACCGGAATATTGCAGAATTACTGAGCGTTTACAGTTGGAGACAACAAATGAGATAAAACGAAATGAGAAACTGGCATTTGAAATGACACCGGTTCCAGCTCCTGAAGTTTATATGAATGGTGTGAAGCAAGGGATTGAAAAAATACAGGACGGAGATTTAAAGAAAATCGTCCTATCTAGATTGTTAGATGTTAAATCTTCAGAGAAGATTGATAAACAAAAACTACTTCGCGAATTAGCAGAGCATAATAAGCACGGTTATACATTTGCTGTGAATTTACCGAAAGATGAAAACGAGAATAGCAAGACATTAATTGGAGCAAGTCCTGAATTACTTGTTTCACGTAATGGTATGCAAGTTATTTCTAATCCGTTAGCTGGTTCAAGACCACGAAGTGATGATCCAGCTGAAGATAAAAGAAGAGCAGAGGAATTACTCTCTTCACCAAAAGATTTACATGAACATGCGGTAGTAGTTGAAGCGGTTGCTGCTGCGCTTCGTCCGTACTGTCATACATTGCATGTGCCAGAAAAACCATCAGTTATTCATAGTGAAGCGATGTGGCATTTGTCTACAGAAGTGAAAGGTGAACTTAAGGATCCAAATACTTCTTCTTTACAATTAGCAATTGCTCTTCATCCTACGCCAGCAGTTTGCGGAACTCCAATGGAAGAAGCGAGAGAGGCTATTCAAAAAATTGAGCCATTTGACCGTGAATTCTTTACAGGAATGTTAGGGTGGAGCGATTTAAATGGAGATGGTGAATGGATTGTTACAATTCGATGTGCTGAAGTGCAAGAAAATACACTTCGCTTATATGCAGGTGCCGGAGTTGTTGCTGAGTCTAAGCCCGAAGATGAGTTAGCAGAAACATCAGCTAAATTCCAAACAATGTTAAAAGCTTTAGGGTTAAGTGATAGCTCATTGAATGAAAAGTAGGGGGATGAAAGAATGTTAGCAGGTTATACGGAATGGCCAAAAGAATTAACAGACCGTTATCGAGAAGAAGGATGTTGGCTTGGTGAAACATTTGGCGGCGTGTTAAAAGAGCGTGCTGAAAAATATGGAGATCAGATTGCGGTTGTAAGTGGTAATACGCAAATAACGTATAGTGAACTTGATAAAAAGGTAGATCATTTAGCTGCAGGTTTATTGAATTTAGGCATAAAGAAAGAGGACCGAGTTGTAATCCAGTTACCTAATATTATAGAATTTTTCGAAATATGTTTTGCACTATTTCGAATTGGAGCGCTTCCTGTTTTTGCACTACCTTCACATCGAAGCAGTGAAATTAGTTATTTTTGCGAGTTTGGTGAGGTGAGTGCTTACGTTATTTCAGATAAGGCTCTCGGCTTTGATTACCGAAAACTAGCAAGAGAAGTGAAAGAGAAAGTTCCCACTTTACAACATGTAATCGTAGTGGGGGAAGAAGAAGAATTCGTGAACATAAGTGATCTTTATATGGATCCAGTTCCATTACCAGAAGTTCAGCCAAGTGATGTTGCGTTTCTCCAATTATCAGGAGGGACAACAGGACTTTCTAAATTAATTCCTAGAACGCATGATGACTATATTTATAGTTTACGTGTTAGCGCTGAAATTTGTAATTTGAATGCAGAAAGCGTCTATATGGCAGTTCTTCCAGTAGCACACAATTATCCGATGAGTTCTCCAGGGACATTTGGAACTTTCTATGCGGGTGGAAAAGTAGTGTTGGCAACTGGAGGTAGTCCAGATGAGGCTTTTGCGCTTATAGAAAAAGAAAAAGTTACGATTACAGCGCTCGTTCCACCATTAGCAATGATTTGGCTTGATGCAGTTGATTCGCGTACCAACAATTTATCGAGCCTACAAGTACTTCAAGTAGGTGGAGCGAAATTTAGCGCTGAAGTTGCAAAACGGATACGTCCTATATTCGGATGTACGTTACAACAAGTATTTGGTATGGCGGAAGGATTAGTAAATTATACCAGACTAGATGATCCAGAAGAAATCATTATTCATACACAAGGTAGACCGATGTCTACATTTGATGAAGTTCGAGTTGTTGATGAAAATGATAATGATGTTAAGCCTGGTGAAGTAGGTAGTTTATTAACAAGAGGGCCATATACAATTCGTGGCTATTATAAAGCGGAAGAGCATAATGGAAGATCATTTACAGAAGATGGCTTTTATCGCACAGGTGATCTTGTAAAAGTAAATGAACAAGGTTACATCATTGTAGAAGGAAGAGATAAAGATCAAATTAACCGTGGTGGTGAGAAAGTTGCCGCGGAAGAAGTTGAAAATCATCTATTAGCACATGATGCAGTACATGATGTAGCAATTGTATCTATGCCTGACGATTATTTAGGAGAACGCACTTGCGCTTTTGTTATCGCTCGTGGACAAGTCCTAACTGCAAACGAATTAAAAATGTTCTTAAGAGAACGTGGTATAGCAGCTTATAAGATTCCAGATCGAATTGAATTTATTGAATCATTCCCACAAACAGGTGTTGGAAAAGTAAGCAAAAAAGAATTACGTAAAGTCATTGCTGAAAAACTTATTACAGTAAAACAATAATAAAAATCGGAAGGAAGTGATTAGATGGCTATCCCATCTATTTCAGTATATAAAATGCCAGTTGAATCAGAACTACCAAAAAATAAAGTGAATTGGACACCGGATCCGAAACGTGCAGTTCTTCTAATCCACGACATGCAAGAATATTTTCTTGATGCATATAGCGATAAAGAATCGCCAAAAGTAGAACTAATTTCAAATATTAAGGTGATAAGAGAAAGATGTAAGGAACTTGGTATACCGGTTGTTTATACAGCGCAACCTGGTGGACAAACGTTAGAACAACGAGGGCTATTACAAGATTTTTGGGGTGACGGTATTCCTGCTGGACCGGATAAAAAGAAAATTGTCGATGAACTCACTCCAGACGAAGATGATATCTTCCTAACAAAATGGAGATATAGTGCATTTAAAAAGACGAATCTATTAGAAATTTTAAATGAACAAGGACGAGATCAACTCATCATTTGCGGTATTTATGCGCATATCGGCTGCCTTTTAACAGCTTGTGAAGCGTTTATGGATGGTATCCAGCCATTCTTTGTGGCAGATGCAGTTGCTGATTTTTCATTAGAGCATCATAAACAAGCATTGCAGTATGCATCTAATAGATGTGCAGTAACGACATCAACAAACTTACTGTTAAAAGATTTACAAAGTTTAAAGGGTGCTGAGAGTGAAGGAATCACTTTACAGGAAGTGCATGAACTAGTTGCACAACTACTCCGTGAGCCAGTAGAGAGTATTGAAGTGGATGAAGATTTATTAAATAGAGGACTTGATTCGGTCAGAATTATGAGTTTAGTAGAGAAGTGGCGTCGCGAAGGGAAAGAAATCACTTTTGCAGATTTAGCAGAACGTCCAACAGTTGCCGATTGGTACCGTGTATTATCTTCACAAGCAGCACAGGTGCTGTAACAAATAGACTACATAATAAAGGGGTAGTAAAGAATGCCTAACAGTCAAAAGATTCGTCATTCGTTATCATCTGCGCAGTCTGGTATGTGGTTTGCGCAACAATTAGATCCGCTTAATCCGATTTATAATACTGGGGAATATGTAGAAATAAACGGAACGATTAATCAAGAAATTTTCGAATTAGCTGTACGTAAAGTTGTAACAGAAGCAGAAGCACTTCATGTTCGTTTCGAAGAGGATGAAATTGGCCTATGGCAAGTTATTGAGGAATCGTCAAAGTTTCATATGCATTTTATTGACGTTCGTAAAGAAAAAAATCCTGAAGAAGCTGCTAAGGTATGGATGAAAAATGATTTATCTATGCCTGTGGATTTAACAGAGGATAAATTATTTACTGAAGTACTTATTCAAGTTGAAAATAATCGTTTCTTTTGGTATCAGCGCATCCATCACATTGTGATGGATGGCTATGGATTTTCACTTCTTAGCCAAAAGGTAGCGAATGAGTATACATCACTTATAGAAGAAACAAACAAGAATGAAAAGCCATTTGGCTCTCTTGCAAAAATTGTACAAGAAGATAATGAGTATCGTGAATCTAAACAATTTCAGGAAGATCGTACTTTTTGGTTAGAGAAGTTTGCAGATGAACCGGAAGTTGTAAGTTTAGCAGAACGAGCGCCGAGAACATCAAATGGATTTTCACGAGAAACTGCTTATTTATCAAATTCTAGTACGAAAACATTACTAGAAGATATCAATATTTCGTTAACGAGTTGGCCCGAATTTGTTGTAGCCGTAACAAGTATTTATATGCATAAATTAACAGGTGCAAATGATATTGTTTTAGGTTTACCGATGATGGGGCGTCTTGGTTCTATATCTATTCATACACCAAGCATGGTAATGAATTTAGTTCCACTGCGTCTAAAGTTAACTCCAAATATAACTTTTGCAGAATTAATACAGCAAGTTTCTGAAGAAATTCGAGATATACGTCGTCATCATAAATATCGTCATGAGGAATTAAGAAGAGACTTAAAGTTACTAGGTGAAAATCAAAGGTTATTTGGGCCGTTAGTGAATGTTATGCCTTTTGATTATGGGCTTAACTTTGCTGGAAATCATGGCATTACACATAATTTATCAGCAGGACCTGTCGATGATTTATCGATAAATGTATATAAGCGCTTCGATGAAAATGAGCTAATGATTCATTTTGATGCGAATCCGGAAGTATATAGCGATACGGAACTAGCATTGCATAAAGAAAGATTTATGAATCTATTAGAATTAGTGATAAATAATTATCACAAAGACGAGCCGATTGGAAAAATAAACATTACTCTTCCTGAAGAAAATCATAAGGTTTTATTGGAATGGAATGAAACTAAGAGAGCTGAAGAGCTAATTAATCTACCTATATTATTTGAAAAACAAGTACAAAAAAATCCAAATAATATAGCAGTTACTTGTAACGGGATAAAACTTACGTATAAAGAGCTAAATGAACGAGCGAATGAACTTGCAAACTATTTATTAGAAGAAGGAATACAATCAAATCAGTTTGTAGCCTTAGTATTTCCAAGGTCAATAGAAATGGTAGTTAGTATGTTAGCAGTTCTAAAGACGGGTGCAGCGTATTTACCGATAGATCCAGAATACCCAGTTGAACGTATTAGTTATATAGTAAATGATGCAAAACCGGTGTATATCATAACACATTCATCTGTTTCATCCTCTTTAGTTATAGAAAATGATATTAAAAAAATCATATTAGATAGCGAAGAAACGAAAATAGTGTTAAAAACATATTCTCATATGAATATACCATTTAAAAATGATGAATCACTTTTAAACCCAGCGTATACAATTTACACTTCAGGATCAACAGGAAATCCAAAAGGTGTAATTGTTCCTATGAAAGGTTTAAGTAACTTTTTATTGGCTATGCAAGACATGTTTTCATTAAATGAAAACGATCATTTATTAGCAGTTACAACGTTTGCGTTTGATATTTCTGCTCTAGAAATATATTTACCTCTTATTAGTGGTGCAAGTATAACAATTGCTCAAAAAGAAGTAATCCAAGAGCCTTCTGCATTAACGACACTTTTACAAGAAGAAAGAGTGACAATTATGCAAGCTACACCGACGCTCTGGCAGGCGTTAGTAACTGAATATCCAGAGCGGCTACAAGAACTAAACGTACTCGTTGGTGGTGAAGCTCTACCAGCACATTTAGCAAATAAATTAAAAGAATTAGGTTGCTCTATAACAAACTTATATGGACCAACTGAAACGACAATTTGGTCTACCTTCATGAACATTGATGAAAGTGGTATACCTCCTATTGGAAAGCCAATTTGGAATACTGAAGTGTATGTGTTAGATGCAGGGTTACAACCAGTTCCGCCTGGAGTTATTGGTGAATTATATATTGCGGGTGAAGGACTTGCGAACGGATATTTAGGAAAACCTGAGTTAACAGCTGAACGGTTTGTTGCAAATCCTTATGGAAAAGATGGAGCACGTATGTACCGCACAGGTGATCTTGTGAAATGGCGTACCGATGGTGTCTTAGAGTACATTAGTCGCGCAGATCATCAAATTAAAATTCGTGGTTTCCGAATTGAATTAGCTGAAATTGAAACGGTATTACAACGACATGAAAATATTCAACAAGCAGTAGTAATGGTACGGGAAGATCGCCCAAATGATAAACGGATCATTGCGTATATCGTTGCCGAAGAGAAGGAACCAATTAATCTATCAGAAATTCGTTCTTATGTTTCAGAAAGTTTAGCGAATTATATGGTGCCATCGGCATTTGTTGTGCTAGAAGAATTACCATTAACACCAAATGGTAAGGTTGATAGAAATAAATTACCTGCTCCTGATTTTAATGGAATGAACAATGAGAGAGTTGCTAGAAATCCGAAAGAAGAAATACTATGTGATTTATTTGCAGAAGTACTTGGTGTTTCGCGAATTAGTATAGATGATAATTTCTTTGAAATGGGTGGCCATTCGCTTCTTGCATCTCGTTTAATGGCAAGAATTCGTGAAACATTAAGTGTAGAATTAGGAATTGGAAAGCTATTTGAATCACCAACTGTTGCTGAATTAGCAAAACAATTGGATCGTGCAAAAAGCGCAAGACCAGCTATTAAGAAAGTAAGTAGGCCAAATGAAGTTCCACTTTCATTTGCACAGCGCAGGTTATGGTTCTTAAATTGTTTAGAAGGTCCAAGTCCTACTTATAATATTCCGTTAGTCATTCGTATGTCTGGAAAATTGAATGAGGAAGCATTACAAGGAGCCTTTTATGATGTTGTTGAAAAACATGAAACACTTAGAACGATTTTCCCGAATTCACTTGGTAGTTCATATCAAAGAATTCTAGAAATGGATAAATTGAATCTAAAAATGACCATAACAAAAACATGTAAGGATGAATTAGAAAGTGCACTGTCTGAAGCTGTAAAATATAGTTTTAATCTTGATATCGAACCAGCAGTTCGTTTACAACTTTTTAAAGTGAGTGAAAACGAACATGTTTTACTAATTCTTTTGCATCATATTGTAGGAGATGGATGGTCATTACAACCATTAACGAGAGACTTTACAGCGGCTTATAAAGCACGATGTCAAGGTGATAGTGTTCAACTAGAAACCCTTCCAGTTCAATACGCAGATTATTCATTATGGCAACAACAACTATTAGGTGATGAAACAAAACCAGACAGTATTATTTCAACACAATTAGATTTTTGGAAAGAAGAGCTAAAAGGTTTACCAGATCAAATGGAGTTACCTACAGATTTTCAACGTCCAATTGAAACGAGTTATCGTGGGGAAACACTTCATTTTCATATAGATGAAGGTATGCATAGTAGGTTAATAGAGCTCGCTCGTAAAAATGGAGTTAGTTTGTTTATGGTGTTGCAAGCGGGACTTAGTGCACTATTTACAAGATTAGGTGCTGGAACTGATATACCATTAGGTAGCCCGATTGCTGGAAGAAACGACGATGTACTCTCGGATATAGTCGGTTTATTTGTAAATACATTAGTGTTACGTACAAATACATCAGGAGATCCAAGCTTTAAAGAGTTATTGGATAGAGTGAAGCAGGTAAACCTTGCAGCCTATGAAAATCAAGATGTTCCATTTGAACGACTCGTTGAAGTGTTAAACCCAGTACGAACTCGAAATAGTCATCCGCTGTTTCAAGTTATGTTAGCTTTCCAAAATACACCAGAAGCAACGTTTAATGTACCGGATATAGAAGCGAGCCTTGAAATTCAAAGTGTTGGCTCTGCAAAATTTGATTTAACATTTGAAATTAGCGAGAGTAACGGAGTTGATGGTACTCCAAACGGCTTACACGGATTGTTAGAGTTTAGTACCGATTTATATAAACGTGAAACGGTTCAAAAACTAATAGAACGATTCATTCTGTTATTAGATGATGCAGCGAAACATCCGGATCAATCAATTGGTAGATTAGAAATATTAACTTTAGCAGAGCGAAATACAGTTTTAGAAAAGTGGAATGGTGGTTTTCAAATTGTACCTGAAATGACATTGCCACAATTATTTGAAAAGCAGGCTTATGTAAATCCAAATTCTATTGCTGTCGTCTTTGAAGATGAAATGCTAACTTATGAAGAGTTAAATAGAAAAGCGAATAAAATAGCTCGGTTGTTAATAGCGCAAGGAATCGGCCCTGAGCAACTCGTTGCTTTAGCAATGCCGAGATCATTAAATATGGTTGTAAGTTTACTAGCTGTTCTTAAAGCTGGTGCGGGATACCTACCGTTAGATCCGGATTATCCGTCAGATCGTATTTCATTTATGCTACACGATGCGAAACCATCATGTGTTTTAACAAATTCAGATGTGGAAATTGAATGTGATGAGGCATTAAAGATTTTAGTTGATGATGTGAACGTAATAGAAAAAATTGAGAAATATAGTGAAGACAATATTGATGAAATGGAGCGCATTAAGCCGTTATCTCCTTCACATATTGCTTACGTTATTTATACGTCAGGCTCAACAGGTAGACCGAAAGGCGTTATGATACCTCATCAAAATGTAGTAAGACTTTTAGGAGCAACTGATCATTGGTTCCAATTTGACGCAGACGATGTGTGGACGATGTTCCATTCATACGCTTTTGATTTCTCAGTTTGGGAAATTTGGGGACCTTTATTATACGGGGGACGCCTTGTTGTAGTACCACATACTGTAAGTCGCTCGCCGAAAGAATTTTTACAGCTTCTTGTTAAAGAAAAGGTTACTGTTTTAAACCAAACTCCATCAGCGTTCTATCAATTGATGCAAACCGATCGTGAAAATGAAGAGATTGGTCAAAAATTATCTTTACGATATGTTGTTTTTGGAGGAGAAGCACTTGAACTAAGTCGATTAGAAGATTGGTATAGTCGTCATCCTTATAACTCACCGAAGCTTATTAATATGTACGGAATAACGGAGACGACGGTACATGTTAGTTATATTGAGCTAGATGAGGGTATCGTTTCTTTACGAGCAAATAGTTTAATCGGGTGCAGTATACCAGATCTTAAAGTATACGTATTAGATAACTATTTACAACCAGTGCCACCTGGGGTAGTTGGAGAAATGTATGTTGCAGGTGCTGGACTAGCTCGTGGATATTTAGGAAGAGCAGGATTAACAGCTGAACGTTTTATTGCAGATCCATTTGGTAAACCAGGTACAAGAATGTATCGTACAGGAGACTTAGCACGTTGGCGTCAAGATGGGACGTTAGATTATATAGGACGTGCAGATCATCAAATTAAAATTCGTGGATTCCGAATTGAATTAGGGGAAATAGAAGCGGTAATAATGAAACACGATAAAGTTGAACAAGTAGCCGTTATTGTACGGGAAGATCAACCAGGGGATAAACGATTAGTTTCTTATATCATCGCATCAAATAATGAAACGATCGATACGAATGAAATGCGTCAGTATGCTGGAGGTAGTTTGCCAGATTACATGGTTCCCTACGCTTTTGTAGTAGTAAATGAGTTACCTTTAACTCCAAACGGTAAATTAGATAGAAAGGCATTGCCAGCTCCAGAATTTATTGCATCATCTTCTAGCCGCGGACCAAGAACACCGCAAGAAGAAATGTTATGTGACTTGTTTACAGAAGTTTTAAGTGTGTCTCAAATTGGAATTGATGACGGATTCTTTGATCTTGGTGGTCATTCACTTCTTGCAGTGCAGCTTATGAGTCGCATTAAAGAGGCGCTTGGCGTTGAACTGAATATCGGAACTTTATTTGCAGCACCTACTGTTGCGGGGCTTGCTGAAAGACTTGAAATGGGGAATGGTCAAAGTGCACTTGATGTGTTGCTTCCATTACGAGCAAGCGGAGATCAATTACCACTATTTTGTGTACATCCAGCAGGGGGATTAAGTTGGTGCTATGCAGGACTAATGAAATCTTTAGGGACAGATTATCCAATCTATGGTGTACAAGCACGTGGTATCGCTGAAAATGAAGAACTTCCAAAAAGCTTAGAGGAGATGGCGGCGGATTATTTGAAACACGTTCGTGAAGTACAGCCTCACGGACCGTATCGTTTACTCGGTTGGTCGCTTGGAGGAAATGTTGTTCATGCAATGGCGGCGCAACTACAAAATGAAGGGGAAGAAGTAGAATTACTCGTTATGCTTGATTCTTATCCTGGTCACTTCTTACCGAATACGGAAGCACCTACTGAAGAAGAAGCGTTAATCGCATTACTTGCTTTAGGTGGATATGATCCAGATAACATGGATGGTAAACCACTTACTATGGAAAGTGCGGTTGCAATCCTTCGCAAAGATGGAAGTGCATTAGCAAGTCTTGAAGAAGAGACTATTTTGAACTTGAAAGAAACATATGTAAATTCGGTAGGTTTGTTAGGGAAATACGTACCGAAAGTTTATAACGGGGATATTCTATTCTTTAGATCTACTGTTATACCAGACTGGTTTGATCCTATTTCTCCAAATACATGGCTAAATTATTTAGATGGAGATATCGTGCAACATGATATTGATTGTAGACATAAAGATTTATGTCAGCCAGGGCCGCTTACAGAAATTGGACAAGTGCTAGCGAAATATTTGCAGAATAAGAAAGGGGTAAGTAGAGTATGACGAATCCATTTGAAAATGATAATTACACATATAAAGTATTAATGAATGAGGAGGGCCAGTATTCTCTCTGGCCTACCTTTCTCGATGTACCTATTGGATGGGATATCGTACATGAAGAAGCTAGCAGACAAGTTTGCTTAGAATATGTTGAATGTAACTGGAACGATTTAGATCCGAAAAAAAATCAAATTAGCGAAAAAATATTAGTAGGAAAACAATAATGAAAGCAATAATAAATCCAAAAGTAGTTGTAAGCATCGTTTATATAACAGCGATGTTTATGGCTGCGATGGATGCAACGATTGTGAATGTAGCACTGCAAACGATAAGCAAAGAACTGCAAGTGCCCCCATCTGCAATGGGAACAGTAAATGTTGGGTATTTAGTTAGCTTAGCTGTTTTCCTTCCGATTTCTGGTTGGTTAGGCGATCGCTTTGGTACGAAAAGAGTATTTTTAATTGCCCTTTTCGTTTTTACAATTGCATCTGCATTATGTGGAATTGCTAATGATATTACTTCATTAAACATTTTTCGTGTCATTCAAGGTGCTGGTGGCGGACTTTTAACACCAGTCGGGATGGCGATGTTATTCCGAACATTTTCACCAGAGGAAAGACCAAAAATTTCTCGATTTATTGTACTTCCAATTGCTGTAGCACCAGCGATCGGACCAATTATTGGTGGTTTCTTTGTAGAACAAATGTCTTGGCGCTGGGCATTTTATATTAACCTACCGTTTGGTATCATTGCGTTGCTATTTGGACTTCTATTTTTAGCAGAGCATATTGAAAAATCGGCTGGTCGTTTTGATTCTCTCGGTTTTGTTCTTTCAGCACCAGGTTTTGCAATGCTCATCTATGCACTTAGCCAAGGACCATCAAAAGGTTGGATTTCTCCAGAAATAATAAGTACTGGGATAGCTGGGATTGTATTCATTACATTGTTTATAATTGTAGAACTGAAAGTAAAGCAACCGATGTTAGATTTACGCTTATTAAAAGAACCAGTTTTTAGAAAAATGAGTCTCATATCTTTGTTTTCATCAGCTGGTTTACTAGGAATGTTATTTATTTTTCCGCTTATGTATCAAAATGTAATAGGAGTTTCCGCGCTGGAATCAGGTCTTACGACATTCCCAGAGGCGATTGGATTAATGATTTCTTCACAGATTGTACCATGGTCGTATAAGAAATTAGGAGCTCGAAAGGTAATCTCTATTGGATTAATAAGTACAGCGGTTATATTTGTTTTATTAAGTTTTGTAAATCATGATACGAATCCCTGGCAAATTCGGGCATTATTGTTTGGCATAGGTATTTTCTTAGGTCAATCTGTCGGTGCAGTTCAATTTTCTGCTTTTAACAATATTGCACCACCTTCTATGGGGAGAGCAACTACTATATTCAATGTACAAAATCGATTAGGATCTGCAATAGGAGTTGCTGTTTTAGCTAGTATACTATCTGGTTTTGGAAGTAATAGTGTACAAAATAATGCTCCAGCCAATTTCTTGCCATATCAAGCAGCATTAATTGGATCAGCAATATTTTTACTCATAGCATTACTATTTTCTTTACGCATTTCTGATAAAGAGGTAATGTCAAAGAAGAATAAAAAGCCGTTATCTGTATTACAAAAAGAGAAAGAAGTTGTAAATGAATGAGGTGCAGCATGCTAATACTCTTTTGAAATAAAGTGATATTGGTATTTAAAAGGAGAGAGTTTACATGATAGAGAGTAAAGGAGTAGATTCTGTACCAACTCTTAATGAGAATAGTTGTCAAATATGGTGGGCAAGAATTTCAGATTTACAATCATGGCATTACAATTTACTAAATGATGTAGAGAAAGAGAAAGCAAATTCATATCATCATTCGGCAGACCGTGCGCGTTTTATAATTGGTTGCGTAATTAGTAGATTAGTACTTGGAAAGATACTTTCTATGTCGCCAGTTCAAGTACCAATTGATCGAATGTGCCCAGTATGTAAATTACAACATGGCAGACCACAGTTACCAGAAGGTATGCCGCAAATATCAGTCTCACATTCGGGTGAGTGGGTTGTTGTTGCATTTACTAAATCTGCACCTGTGGGTGTTGATGTTGAGCAAATGAATCCAAATGTAGATGTTATGAAAATGGCAGAGGGTGTATTAACAGACATTGAAATAGCACAAGTTATGAAATTACCTAATGAACAAAAAATAGAAGGGTTTTTAACATATTGGACTCGAAAAGAAGCAGTGCTGAAAGCGACAGGTGAAGGACTATTGATTCCACCAGCAGATATTACAGTATCAGCTCCAAATGATCCTCCAAAATTGTTAATTTTTAAGGATAGACAAGAGTTAGCAGAAAATACAATGATGGAAGACGTAAGGCCAAGTTTAGATTATATGGCTTCTATTGCAATATTTAGTAAAGAAGTAACTGAAATTACGCAATTAGACGCGGTATCGCTTTTAAATCATAAATAAGTTTAATAAAATATTTTATAGAAGAGGTGTTCCTCATGTTAGTGGCGGAAAATAGAAAAAGCGAATTAACTTATAATGTACAAGCAATAAAAAATATTTTATTTTCTGGAGATACATCATCTATTCTTGCTTTAGAAAAGCTTTTGAATGATACAGTTCAGTTTGATGTTCTTGAACAAGAGGTACTTGATAGACAGTACATTCCGAAAGAAGCAAAGAATTTCTTTGATAAAAACGGAACATTTCTTTACCGTGTATCCAATGTTAGTTATAAAGGTAAGGTGTTATCTGAAAATCTAATTTTTGCTGACACCTCATTTTTACCAAATACTATAAAGCAAGAATTAGAGGATGGAAATATTCCAGTTGAAAAGCTTATAGAAAAGATGGAAGCAAGAAGAAACGTATTATACGAAGGGTATCAGCCATCTGGAAATATTATCGAATTATTTGATGGATGTTCTGTTGCAGCGAATGTTTATCCAACTAGAAAATATCAAATTGTAAGTAACTGCAAATGTATATTTTATATTTGTGAAGTGTATCATGCAGAGAATATAAAGGAACTGCTTAAATAAAAAATAAACAAGAAACCAGCCTATAAATGGCTGGTTTCTTGTTTATTTAACAGCTTCTTTTAATTCTTTACCTGCTTTAAATGCTGGAACTTTACCAGCAGCAATCTGAATTTCTTCGCCAGTTTGTGGATTACGTCCTGTACGGGCAGATCTTTCACGCACTTCAAAAGTTCCAAAGCCGATCAGTTGAACTTTATCGCCAGATTGTAATGCATTAGCAATTGTGTCAAATACGGATTGTACAGCTGCAGAAGCATCCTTTTGAGAAATATCAGCTGATTGTGCTACATTTTTAACTAATTCTGTTTTGTTCATGTTTTCACCTCATAAAAAATTTTTTAGAATGAATGTTTTAGTATAATGGTTAGTAAAGATAAAGCTATCTTCGTGATTAGGAAGAATGCTGTATAGTTATGTTAATTTCGTTGAAAGAAACTGAATCCCTGCAATTATAAGGGAATTTATTATGAATTGATGTATACAAAAGCTGTAAAATGAAGATGAGGGGGAGTATACGGATGATTTTTCGTGAAAAGAATGAGAACGAGAGTATATTAATTCGTCAACATGATCATGGCTTTTTAGCAGGAGAGATTGCAAGTTATATGAAAGAAGATTTCTTTGAAGATAAAGCATACTTAAAGGAGACTATTGATGCTATATATGAGCATGATAGAGGCTGGATAGGGCTAGATAAAATCCCGATTTTGAACGATGCTAAAAATATCCCATATACATTTATGGATTGTCCAAGTTCATTACGCTTTGTTTTTTATACGATTGGTTTGAATGAAATCGAAAGTTCTAATCCATACGGGGCGTTACTTTGTAGTAAACACTTTTTATCATTTCCACTAAATGAAGAAGATGAAGAGATGATGTCTTTTTATAAACATGAATTGAAACGACAAAAAAGAATATTGAAAACGTTAACAAAAGAACAATTTTCGATTTTCGATAAACATTATAGATTATTAAAGTTTTGTGATGAACTTTCTTTATATGTATGTATGAACAAACCAGGTGTAAAAAAGAACGATGAGATTGATTTATTTAAAGATGGTTTTGAAGGAACAGAAATGTTTAATAGAAAGGAGGATAAATCTATTCAAGCTGAATGGGTGGATGAAGAAACAATTCGAATCACAACGTTTCCATTTAAAACAGAATTTCATGCTTATGTAAAATATAAAACTATAAATAAACATGAAATTGAAGAAAAAGGAATTGCAAAGGCTGATAGGGAATCGGAAGTTCAGAAGCAAATGATATATTTTCTACAATAGAGAGGGTATAACAAGAAAAAGGAATGATCTCACTTTATGAGTCATTCCTTTTAGAAATAAATTAACTTACACGTTTTTTATTTAATTCCTTTAATTTCTCTGCTTGTAAAAACCGATTTGTTTCAGCGACAACTACACCACTTAATCCAATTAGACCAATTAAGTTTGGAATCGCCATAAGTCCATTCGCAATATCGGCAAATGTCCATACAACACCTAATTTTAAATTAGCGCCAATAGCAATCATAACGATAAAGATTGCTTTATAATATCGTACAGCACCTTGTCCGAATAAATAAGCAACACACTTCTCTCCGTAATACGACCAGCCTAAAATAGTAGAGTAGGCGAATAATATAATGGCGATACCGAGAATCATACTACCAGCAGTACCGAATACGGATTGGAATGCTAATGTTGTAGCTTCAACACCAGTTTTGCCTGATTTCCATGCGCCTGTAGTAATTAATACTAGCCCCGTAATTGTACATACAATAAATGTATCTAGAAAAGTACCAGTCATAGAAACTAAAGCTTGTTTTGCAGGTGAATCTGTTTTGGCCGCAGCCGCAGCAATAGGAGCACTCCCTAAACCAGCCTCGTTAGCAAATACACCACGCGCCATTCCGATTTGAATTGCAGATGCAACTGTTGCACCAATAAAACCACCAGCAGCTGCAGTACCTTGAAATGCACCAGAAAAAATAAGTGAAAACGCTTCTGGAATTTGATCAAAGTGATAGAAGATAATAATAAGGCCAGCGATTACATAAAAGAAAGCTTTAATAGGAACGATATATCCAGTAACTTTACCAATCTTTTTTACACCGCCTAAAATAACGATAGCGATTAAGAATGACATGAGTATACCAGTTAATGCAGGAGGGAAAGAGAAATTGATTCGCATTGCCTCTGCAACTGAATTAGATTGAACCATATTACCGATACCGAAAGAAGCAGCTGTGCCGAATATAGCGAATAAAACAGCCAGCCACTTTTTCCCTAAACCACGTTCTAAATAATACATTGGTCCACCGGAGTATTCACCATTTTCATTACTAACACGGTATTTCACTGCAAGGATTGCTTCGGCATACTTTGTTGCCATTCCGAATAAAGCAGTAATCCACATCCAAAAGATTGCGCCGGGTCCACCGATTGTCACAGCAGTTGCGACACCTGCTATATTTCCCATACCAATCGTTGCAGCCATAGCTGTCATCAGTGCTTGGAAGTGACTAATATCTCCAGAAGATGATGTATCCTCTGATTTTTTAAAAGCTAGTTTGTGAGCGTATATTAGTTTACTAAACTGTAAACCTTTTAAGCGCACTGTGAGAATGATACCAGTTCCAACGAGTAGCAACAAAGTTGGTAACCCCCACACATACTGATTAATTTGTTCTAATACTTTACTTACTGTCTCCATCTGTATTCTCCTTTTTTAGAAAAAATAAAAACCACTTCAAGGAAATGAAATGGTCTCTGGAGAAACAAGGGATAGAAAAATAAACCGATACAAATCGGCATTTTCTTTCGCTTGTCTCTGTCCTTTTACCTGAGAGATTATCCGCTAGATTAGCGGATTTGCTCCTTCGGTGCTCGTTTTCCTCCGCGCTATATTAAGCGAGAGGGAGTCTCTCCAGAGATTCGTCCCCATGCAGTTCTACTTGTAAACAAGACCTGAGAGTTTCAAAGTTGGTTCAGCAACTTTTTGCCCCGTCGGTAGATCAATAGATCTTCTCCTGAATGGTTCATCCGAATTATAAAACTAATAACTAAATGTATTGATCATAAGTATATATAATCAATAAACACATTATAGATACACAATAAGTGAATTGCAATCATTTTTTATTTTAAAATAGTAAATAAACTTATTTTTTCGATATTCCTAATTTATCTTCAACTTCATTTAAAGTAGATAAAGCGATGACAATATGTTGATCCGCAAGTCCTAATGCATGCTTTGTATTTTCAATTGTTTCATTGGTTGGAGTAGAATTGTTGTATCCGTCTATAATCAAATCTGCTGCATTTTTCATAAATTTAGAAGCTGCCTTAAATTCAATTGTGAAATAAACTAGTTGCTTTTGTATATGTACTTCTGTTATGTTTTCTTCAATTTGTATTGTGTCTATTTCTTTCATAATTTTTTCATACTGTTTGGAAACAGCACTCATTGTAACTAATAGTTTATTTCTGTCCACTGAATTTCCGTTCGTGTTAATCTCTTCCCAGGCAGGCAACCAATCATTCTCAATAATGTCATTATAATTAGTAGTTAATTCATTCATTTTAGGTTGCAATTGAGTTCGGAAAGTTGTAGTATCAACGGTTTCTTTTTCAGCATTTTTTCGATCTTTAGTTGCGTAGAAAATAGTGCCGGCAATAATAAGAATAGAAACCACAAGCAACCATTTGTTTAAAAGTAATTTCTTCAATATATAAATCCTCCAAATTCTAAAAACTTATAATTATAATATATAACAATAATGTTATTGAAGGCAAAGAGTAAAGTACAGAAGTGATTTGAATCATATTTATTCTATACATGAATAAATAAAATTAGTAAAATAATGAAGATATTATGTTAGAAAAGGGGATTTTTAGTGGGGACGAAAAGAAAAAAACGAGCTTCAAGTATTGCAACGGCTATGTTATTAGTTGGTGTACTTGCACTCATATATATGAACAAGGGATCAAAAATTGAAGATTTTCCAATACCAATGTCAGTAATACATATTAACGATGATAACGAAGAGAATTATAAATATATAAGTGTAATGCCTATTACGAAGGCAAGTGGATGGGAGAACTTAGGGGAAAACGGGGATACTGTTAGTTTTAAAAAAGGGGATCGGAAAGTAACTGTATTACATTATCCGGGAGAGATTACTTATTATTTATTTGAGCAATAGATATACAAGGGAGATAAGATTTAGATGTCATTCGTATAGGGTTACATTTTTTATATTCCGAATTATTTGAAATAAAAATAGATAGATGGTTTGATAGATATAGTGTTAAAAAATGATTGGTTGTATATTTGTAAAAAAAATAGAATATTTAGTTACCGTAGTTTTATTATGTAAACTGATTATTGTAAGAGAGAGATTGTATTATAAGGGGGAATTAGAAATGTTAATAAAAACAATCTACTGTAGGGTGGAAGAAGAGAAAAAGGAATTGTTTTCAAAAGCACAAGAAAAATGGCGTGATATACAGCATCTAGATGGTTTTCATGGGCAATTTGGTGGATGGAATGAAGATGAGGCATGTGTATATACTTTATGGGAAGATAGAAATGCATATCAATCGTTTATGAATGAGGCTCACGATACAATTTATTTAAATAGTAATCAAAAAGATACGTTTCTTTCATGTGAAATTGAACTATTTCAAATGTTGTATGATATAACAGAAACTCCTTTGAAAGACGTAATTGCACAAGGGTCATTTGTAAGAGTTGCAATTTGCGATGTGAAAGAAGGAAAAGAAAAGAATTTTTTACATACGCAAGAAACAATTTGGAATAAAGGAATGGAAAATGTAAAAGGGATATTAGGTGGAGTTGTAGGGAAGTCTTTAAAGAATGAAAATCGTTACATAGTATTAACTTATTGGCAAGATGAAATAGTACATGAACGTTATATGAAAGAAATTTTTCCTGAGTTATATCAGTTAGCAAATGTAAATGAGTATGTTGAAAATATAAATGGAAAGAAAGTTATTAGGAAGGAAGAATGGTCTGTTGCCGCTTCGAAATAAAGTTAGAACTTGTTAAAGTAGCTGGTTTAGATAAAGTTGAAATAGAACGTTCGTTCTTGTATGATTGTTTTGTACAAGAACAAGAGGGGGTATTTAAATGAGTAAAGTTTTAAGATTTGAATTGCAAGTCCCAAACCCTGAAGAAGCTATTCAATTTTATACAAATAGTTTTGGATGGAAGTTTGAAAAAATGCCTGGGCCACATGACTATTGGTTCATAATTACAGGGGAGAGTGATAGACCTGGTATCGATGGTGGATTAATGAAATCACCTGATGGTGCTACTAGGACGACTAATTCGATTGAAGTACCTTCAGTTGATGAGTACATAAATAAAGTTATTGAAAATGGTGGACAAGTAGTTGTACCTAAAACTGCTATTCCTAATATGGGTTACTTTGCTTATTGTATGGATAATCAAGGGCTTCTTTTTGGAGTATGTGAAGAAAATATTGAAGCGTAAAAAATTAGGGGCTTTTGAGATTATTTTGTTTGTTGAACGATGTTTTCTATCAAAGATTATAATTATTGAACACATTTGTATAAAAACTAGTATTATTTTAGCTGAAGAAGGATCCATTTTGATTATTTTCAAAAGGATTCTTTTTTGTTTTTCACATATTGTGAGTTATTTAGGCATTATTAATCAAACTTATATCGGTATATTATCTATGAAAAAAGTAAATAAATGATGTTATATTCAAGGATTAATCTATTGACTGCTAAACAGTTTGATGTGAAAAGGAAAAGAGGACCAATTGTTTTCTTATAAACATGTAATTAAGTGAAGACGTCATATACCCTTTCATGTTAATATATTTAAGTTATAATAGGAGGCTTACCCTTTTGTATTGTACGGTAGAAGCAGTGTGAGCTTGAAATTTTTTATGAAAAGGATGTGCCTAACTTGCGTATAAATAAATTTATTAGTGAAGCTGGAAAAGCGTCTCGACGTGGAGCAGATAAGTTAATTAACGAGAGAAAAGTAATTATTAACGGTAAGGTTGCAAAAATTGGTGACCAAGTAAATCCAGGTGATGACGTACGAGTAAATGGAGAGCAACTTCGTATTGCTCGAGACCATGTGTATATCGCTTTAAATAAACCAGTAGGTATTACATGTACAAGTGAAAAAGCCGTAAAAGGTAACATTATCGATTTAGTGAATCATCCTTTACGAATTAATCACATCGGACGTCTCGACAAAGACTCAGACGGTTTAATTTTGTTAACAAATGATGGCGATATCGTTAATGAGATTTTACGTGCTGAAAACAAACATGAGAAAGAATATATCGTTTCAGTAGATAAGCCGATTACACCGGAGTTTTTAGAGAAAATGACAGCAGGTGTTAAAATTTTAGATACAAAAACGCTTCCTTGTGAGATTACACAGTTATCAAAATATGAGTTTGAAATTATTTTAACACAGGGGCTAAATCGTCAAATTCGTCGTATGTGTGAAGCGTTAGGTTATCAAGTATATACGTTAAAACGTACGAGAATTATGAATATTGAATTGAATAATTTACCGGTTGGACAGTGGAGAGATTTATCGAAAAAAGAAAAAAAACGCCTATTTTCAGACTTAAATTACGAACCACAAGATTGGTAATAAAGAGAAGGAGAAACCAAAAAATGTTTTTGGTTTCTTTTTTTGTTGAATAAAAAATATATTTTTAACACTTGTAAAAATAAAATGAATAGGATATATTAAATAACAATAAATGGATTTGTTATAAAAGCAAAGAAAAGGACACGAGTTATTTTAAACGGTTATAC